>JANNNL010000698.1:0-10684 GCA_031398525.1 Actinomycetes bacterium
GTTGCCGCGAGCAACCCCATGCCGATGATCGCCAAGGTCACCACCAGGGTGTACGCGGTCGGCAGGTTGTGGATCCGCCGGATGTAGCGGGCGCGTTCGATCGCCTTGCGGATGAGGAAGACGTCACCCTTCATCCGCACGGTGTGGTTCGGTGGGGCACCGGCGCGATCGAGATCGGAGATGTTGCGCAAGACGGCGCGCAGGGCAACATCAAGCTCGGGGTCGGTCGTCTTGATGATCGTGTTGATCGCCAGTTCGCACAGCCTCCCCAAGTTGGCGCGCAGTGCGGTGTCGTCGAAGTCGTCGAGTTGCTCGGCAAAATACTCGCCATCGTCGGCCAGGTTCTTGACCGCGGTCGCAATGTCGAGCGGCAGCTTCTCGGCCTCCTTGTAGTCCTTGATCAGCGAGTTCAACACGAACCCGATCACAAACGTGACCGCCGACAGAATCGACCCGGTCAGCGTGGTGAGCGGCAATCTCGACCACCCATGCGTGTCGATCGCGTACTTCCCAACCCCCGCCGCAACCGCGAAAAGCGTGATCAGACTGGTCAGGCGCAAGTTCAACTTCATCAGCCGTACATTCTGTCGGGCGCCCCACCCCGCCTCGGGGATTTACTCGCCGCGCCCGGTGATTTAGCCCGCTTCGTCCGCCACCTCGGCGACCGCTTCCCCTCGCCATCGTGGTCTACGCCAGCAACGCCGTCGCACCGTTCGGCGATCGTCTGATAGCGGTACCAATCGGCGCGATATGGCACTGATACGCGCCGACAATGAGCCTGAGCATTGCCGAGGTCCTACGATCGATTTCCCCAGATCTTCACGGTCTGATCGTCGCCGGTCGTGGCGAGCAGGATGCCATCCGGTGAAAAAGCACACCCGTACATGCCCTCGGCGTGGCCGGTGAGGGTGTGCAGGGTGTCCCCGGTGTGCGGGTCCCAAATCCTTACTGTCTCATCGAAGCCAGTGGTGGCGAGTTGCGTGCCGTCGGGTGAAAACGCACACCCGACCACAGGACCGGTGTGGCCGGTGAGGGTGTGCAGGGTGTCCGGTGTGCGGGTCCCAAATCCTTACTGTGTGATCGTCGCTGGTGGAAGCGAGTTGCGTGCCGTCCGGCGAAAAGGCACACCCGTACACGAGATCGGTGTGGCCCGTGAGCGTCAGTAGCGTGCTGGCCTGCGCCATCGAGATCGCTGGTGGTTGAGCGGCCGACTCCGTGGGGTTTGCGCCGAATATGCGGCCCCGAAGTATGTCGTCAGCCGGGCGATGTCCTCGTGGTGTCGGGGTGGCGCAGCGATGGCTGAGGCGTTTCGATAGCAAAGAAACTGCAGCTCATCAGGGATCTCCGCGGCCTCAGGCATCGCCCGGCCGGCGAGGAGCACCGGCACGATCAGCTTGCCGAGTTCCTCGGCGGCGAGGATCTCCATCCGCACGAAGTCGGTGGGTGCCGAGAGCCGCTGTTCGCCCCACTGCGGCCCAATGAGCACTACACCGCGTCGGCCCGGTCGACTTCGGCGCGAATGTGGCTACGGACGTCGACACCGAGCGGGATGTTGTCGATATCGAGAACGACGTTCTCTGCACCGAGCACGCCAGCCAGGGCGGCGCGCAAGTCGGGCACAAGGTAGAGGCTGGTATCGGCCCGTCGATATGAGAGAAAAACCTTCATCAACGCTCCACCCGGCCGCACATCAAGCGACGATCGTGTCAGAATGCCCGGGGCCACGCACGGTGTTACGGACCGGGCTGACTCGTCGAACGCTCCCGGGTATGGCCCATCGAGCTTGTTCCAGGTCGAGAGTCGTCAAGGCGAATTCTCGGGCGCGATCTGGTCCGGCGGACGACTCAGGCATGCCGAACGAACGTCGGGAGTTGCAGCGCTCAGGCGGCCAGTAGGTCGGCGATTGAGGGTGGGTCAGTGAGTTCGGTGCCGTCGGGGCGGTATGTGTGCCAGTGGCCGACAGGGTCGCGGCGGGTGGCAAAGCCGCGGTTCTTGGTTTGGTTGTGGTGTTTGCAGAGGGGTGCGCCGTTGGTGGGCGCGGTGGGTCCGGTGGTGGCGAACGGGTTGAGGTGGTCTGCTTGGCACCGCCCGGCCGCAATGTCGCAGCCGGGCCAGATACACCTTTGGGAGTGCAGCATGACTGCTTCGCGGGCTGATCCAGTGAACAACCGCTGTCGTCGACCCAGGTCGATTACGTTGCCCGCCGAATCCATCACGACTCGGCGGACGTGGCTGATCAGCGAGGCGGCGATGATGTCGACGGGGTGGACGAGGGTGCCGTTGGTGGTCTCGCTGCGCCGCTTGAACGGATCGACGAGTCCGGCTGGCGGGGTGGTGCTGCCAAGAATGCCGGCGAGGTGCTCTTCGTAGGTCTGTTGGTCGACGATGAAGTTGACGGTCGGCTCGGAGATACGGGCGTCGCGTGGGGCCGATGCGGCGGCGCGGAAGATAGCGGCGAGGGCGTCGAAGCGGCGTTGGGCATCGGTGCGGGCCATGTGGATGGCGGAGGCGGTATCGCCGTGTTCGGCGACTGCGGCGTCCCAATCGATGAGGAACTCGGCGGTGCGGAACTGTTCGAAGATCTCCAACATCTCGGCGGAGATCGCTGCGGTGCCGCCGTCGGCGCTCAGGTGGAGGCCTTCCTCGCTCTCGTGGAGTGATGCGGTGCGGCCTTCGTTGCTGGCGTCGCGACCCTTGTAGGCACCGTCGGGGTCGGCCATCATCACCCAGCGCTTGACGGCCAACTTGAAGTCGGCGAACGGCAGGTTGGGGTTGGCGGCGTGTTCGAGCAGCGCCGGAATAACGTCGGGGAGGTGCTGTCCACATCGGGGATTTCCTCGGGCTCGAACCAGTTCGGTGGCATGGGCAACGCCAAGTCGTCCGGCATGCATTTCTTCGCCGCATTCAGGAATACTGTAAATGAGTTTGCCGAGTTGGGTGAAATGAGAAGCCTCGGAGCCGGAGCAATTTGTCAACGCCTTCATCCAGCCGTGGATGGATCGGTGATTATCTATGAACTGGCTTTATGTGCCAATCCAGCGAATGTCACCGAAAAGCGACTGGAGGCAAGTCGACGGTTGGAGCCTCCCACGCCTGACTCAAATTAGACTCAGGCGGTGAGTAGGCACCGCGGGTGAGCGGTGGCGACCTCAGCGGCCGGAGCACCCGTGTGGCACCGTTCCACCTGTGACCTCTGCACTTCTTACCAGCCGTTCGCGTTCTCTTTCTTGGAGACTGACGCGCGACTTATAAATCTCAATATGCCGAGGCGACTACCGGCTGCGGAGTTTGCGGAGCCAACTGTCGGCGTAGCGGAGACGACGTTCGAGTTGGTCGGTGGTGGCGGTGTTCACCGAGGTGACGCCGGCGAGGCGGTTCATCTCGCCGTTGACCTTGGCGTGGCCCCAGCCGGTGCTGTCGACCAGTCGGCGGGCGAGGTCGGCGTTGCGTAACCGCAGTTCTTCCTTGCGTTCGGCAACGCTGAGGCCGCCGGTCAACCCCGACCAGCCGGCCTCGGTGGGGATCTCGGGCAGGTCGACCATCAGGAACGGGTCATCGGCGAAGGACGGTTCGGGCACGTCGGGCTCGTCGTCGAATGACATCCCCTCAGGGGTGAAGGCGTGGAACCGCACCCCGGTTGCCACGGCCGACACGACGGAGAACAGCGAGAGCTGTTCGGAATCGACCAACGCATCAAGTTCGGCGCCGTCGGCCTCCTGGTCGCGGCGGAACTCCTCATCCATGTCCTCGGTCGGCTTGCGCAGCACGTGGCGACGAGCGTCGGCGATCTGGAAGGCGTGGGCCCGCAGGCGAGCATCGTCGGGGATGTAGACGTACGCCTTCTGACTCGCCCGACCGGCGGTCCAGCGCACAAAACGGCCCACGGCCTGGCGAAAGAACAACTCCGTCGACACCGTAGAGGCGTACACGCCGACCCGCAAACGGGGAATGTCGACTCCCTCGGAGACCATCCGCACGGCGACCAGCCACGGACTCTTGGACGCTGCGAACGCTCCGATTTTGTCGGACGCAGTTGGATCATCCGACACGACGACCTCGGCGGGGGAGCCGAGGCGATCACGCAACAGGCGAACGATGCCACGGGCGTGTTCGACGTCGATGGCGATCACTAGTCCGCCCGCTTCGGGGTGCGACGAGCGCATCTCGCGCAGCCGCTCGTCGGCTTGGCGGAGCACGGTCGGCATCCATTCGCCCTCCAAGCTCAAAGCAGTGCGCATCCGTTGCGACGAGCCCTTGGCGTCGAGCGCGTCCTCGAACGTGGCCGACGCCAGCGAGCCGTCAGGGGCTGTCCACTCCATCTCACCGTCGATGCGGGGGAAGTAGACCGGCCGTACGACGCCGCCGTCACGCAGCGCATCGGCGTAGCCATAGGTGTAGTCGGGCCACGCCTCCTCGGCGATGTAGTTGACGAACGGGATCGCTGCGGTGTCTGACCGGAACGGGGTTCCCGAGATGGCCAAACGCCGTCCGGCGAGCTCGAAGGCGGTGCGGACCGAGTCGCCCCAGGCTCGCTCGGTACCTGCATGGTGAATCTCGTCGAGGATCACGAACCCGTCGGCGATCAAGCCACGCAACTTCTTGGCCGTATCACCAGTTGCGACCTGTTGATAGGTCGTGACCAGGCCGTGAACGTCGCGGGCCAGACCCGTGTTGGGTGACCAATCGGGGTCGAGTTGGAGCCCGAGGCGGTGGGCGGACTGCGCCCACTGCTTCTTCAGGTGGGACGTGGGGGCGACGACGACGAGGCGTTGGTGCGGCGACCGGCGGGGCTGGCCGAGTACCCACCGTGCGCACGTCAACGCAAAGGTCGTCTTGCCGGCGCCGGGGGTGGCGACGGCAAGAAAATCTGGTTCCAACGAGGCGGTGAACTGGTCGAAGGCCGCGCGCTGCCAGGGCCGAAGTTGCAGAGACGTCACGATGTGCAGGGGGTCACGAGCTCTGCTCGTGACCGGATGACAGCGCGAGCGCCAGCGAGTCTGGCATTGATGGGGTTCGGGGGCGCAGCCCCCGGGTGTGAATAGTCATGGGGGGAGTCCCGAGTCTGGCGTGCGCACCGGGTCGCGACAATGCACCTTGGGGAAAAATCTCCCATCGGTCACAATTCACGTATGTCTGCGACCCTGTCTGCCCGCGATCTGAGGGTGACCCGGGGTCTGGCTGTCATCCTCGACGAGGTTTCGCTGACCCTGGCCCCCGGCCACCGGGTGGGGATCATCGGTCCCAACGGGGTCGGCAAGTCGACCTTGCTCCACGCCCTGGCCGGCGATGTTCGCCTCGATCGAGGGTCAGTCACGACGATGCCGCCGGCCGCCGCCATTGGGTATCTCGCCCAGGAACGGTCCCGCCGCCCCGACGAGACGGTGCTCGCCTACATCGAACGTCGAACGGGGGTAGCCGCAGCAACGACCGAGCTCGATGACTCGACGGCCGGGCTGGCGGCCGGGGAGCCGGGGGCCGACGAACGCTATTCCGACGCGTTGGACCGCTGGATGAACCTCGGTGGAGTAGACCTCGACACCCGGGTTGGCGAAGTTCTCGATCAGCTCGGCATTGCCGCTGACCTGCTCAAACGCCCAACGGCGGTCCTGTCGGGTGGGGAGGCGGCCCGCGTTGGGCTCGCCGCGTTGTTGCTCAGCCGATACGACGTCTACCTCCTCGACGAGCCGACCAACGACGTCGACCTCGAAGGTCTGGCCGTGTTGGAGAAGTGGGTGACCGGGCTGAAGGCCCCGACCGCGCTGGTCAGCCACGACCGGGCGTTCCTGGAGCGGATCGTCACCCACGTGATCGAGATCGACGAGTTCACCCACCGCATCTCGTCCTTCGCCGGGGGTTGGCTCGCCTATCAGACCGAGCGCGAACGGGCCCGGGAGCAGGCATGGGAGCGCTTCGAGGAGTTCGACACCAAGCGCTCGACGCTGGCCGGCCGCGCCCAACGCGAGCGCGAATGGGCCACCCAAGGAGTGTCGAAGGCGAAGAAGAAGCCGTCGGACGGCGACAAGCACATCAAGGCGTTCAAGGTCAACCAGACCGAGCAGCTCGCCGGGAAGGCCGCCCGTACCGAGAAGGCGATGGAGCGCTTGGAGACGGTCGAAAAGCCCCGCGAACCATGGCAGCTCCGCCTGGAAATCCCGATGCGTGAGCGCAGCGGCTCCATCGTCGGTCGCCTGACGGGTGCCGTGGTCGATCGAGGATCGTTCACCCTCGGACCTATCGATTTGGAGGTCGGTTTCGGCGAACGAATCGCCATCGCCGGATCGAATGGCAGCGGCAAAACCACGCTCCTCAACGCCCTCCTCGGCCGCATCTCGCTCAGCGCCGGCGAACGGTGGATGGGCCCCGGCGTCGTCGTCGGTGAGCTGGAACAGGCCCGCCGGCAACTGGTCAGCGATCGTCCGTTTCTTGATCAGTTCGTCGCCGCCACCGGCCTGCTTATCGCCGAAGCTCGCACGCTGCTGGCCAAGTTCGGCCTGGTCGGCGACCATGTCACCCGTCCGGCGGCATCGCTGTCGCCCGGCGAACGGACCCGCGGTAGCCTGGCTTTGCTGATGGCTCAGGGAGCGAACTGTCTGGTGCTCGACGAGCCCACCAACCACCTCGACCTGCCCGCTATCGAACAACTCGAACAGGCCCTCGAGACCTTTGCCGGCACCGTTCTGCTCGTCACCCACGACCGCGCCCTGCGATCTCACGTGCGCCTCACCCGCACGATCACCGTCGCCGCCGGCCGAATCACCGCCGACGCTCCGATATAGGGGAGATGCAGGGCCCGGATGCGGTGCGGCTTGTGGGGCGGGGAGTTGCCGTTTTGCGAAATGACAGGCTGGCCTGCCGCCGGTGACTGGCCAGCTTGTCGAAGTAGAAAACCGCAACTACCTGGGGTGGGGTTGGACGATGGCGTCGTAGTATTTGGCGAGGCTTCCCCCGGCTGGTTGAGAACGACGCGTGGGCGTTGGCGTGGGTGCGGAGGTCGTGGTGCAGACGATTGAGACATATGTTCATGGGCTGGTCAGCCGGGCGCTCGGGGAGGATCCGACGACGGCGTTGCGGGCGGTCCGGCGGTTGCTCGACGAAGAAATGCCCTGGATAGAAGCCCGTGCCGTAGCGCATGCTCGATCACACGGCTGGAGTTGGGGCCACATCGGACGGCATCTTCACCGCAGCCGCCAGTCGATGCGGGAGCGATTCATGAACCGGCGGCCCACGATTGGAACGCCGATGCGCATTGACGGCTTTGAAGACGGGATCACCGCCGAGCAGTACCGGATGCTGCGGCGGATGGAGATGACCCCCGAGCAACGGGCAGCCGAGACCGCACTACTCGACGAGCCGGTGGCCTGGTAACCCTGACACAGGCCTTCTGTAGCCTCTGAGGGGAATGGCAACCGATCCGGTCCTTGGGCGTTTTGCGCCGGCCGTCGCCGAGTGGTTCGCGACGTCGTTTCCCGGGCCGACTGCGGCGCAGACCAAGGGCTGGCCGTCGATCGCCGATGGGAAGCACACGCTGATCTGCGCCCCGACTGGTTCGGGCAAGACGTTGACGGCCTTTTTGTGGGCAATCAACCAGCTGGTCACGGCCCCGATTCCCGACAAACTGAAGCGCACCCGGGTGTTGTACATCTCGCCGCTGCGGGCCTTGGCGTTTGATGTCGAGAAGAACCTGCGGGCCCCAATTCACGGCATCAAGTTCGCGGCCGAACGCCTCGGGGTCGAATTCACCGAGCCGGTCGTTGGTCTGCGGACCGGCGATACGTCGGCGAAGGAGCGACAGCAGCTCATCAGGCGTCCGCCCGATCTGTTGATCACGACTCCCGAGAGCCTGTACTTGATGCTCACATCATCAGCGCGAGCGACGCTGGCCGGGGTCGAAACGGTGATCATCGACGAGATCCACGCGCTCGCGCCGACGAAGCGCGGCACGCATCTGATGCTGTCGCTGGAGCGGCTGGAAGAGGTGACGACGAAGCCACCGCAGCGGATCGGGCTGTCGGCTACGCAGCGACCGTTGGAGGAAGTCGCCCGATTCCTCGGTGGGTTCCACGGCCCCGGCGAGCAGCGGCCCGTGTCGATCATCGACGCGGGGATCCGCAAGCCGCTCGACATCAGTGTCGTCATTCCGGTCGAAGACATGGGTGATCTGGGCCGCGAAACCGGGCCGCCCGAGTTGCGGTCGGGTCCGGCGTCCGCAGGGTTCGCATCGCCAGCTCGGTCGAGTATCTGGCCAAGCATCTACCCCAAGATCCTTGAACTGGTGCTGGCGCATCGCACCACGATCATCTTCTGCAACGCCCGACGCCAGGCCGAGCGGCTTGCCGCACGGCTGAACGAGCAGGCGGAACAAGACGGCGTTGACCCCGGCGAAACTGGCGATCTGGTCAAGGCCCACCACGGCTCGTTGGCTCGCGAACAGCGCGTGATCATCGAAGACCAGCTCAAGCAAGGAAAACTGCGGGCGATCGTAGCGACGAGCAGCCTTGAACTCGGTATCGACATGGGTGCCGTCGACCTGGTCATTCAGGTCGAGTCCCCTGGAGCGGTGAGCCGGGGCTTGCAGCGCGTCGGTCGCGCCGGGCACCAGGTAGGAGAGCCATCAAAGGGAACGCTGTTCCCGAAGCATCGACACGACCTGTTGGAAGCGGCGATCGTCGTGCGCCGAATGCACGACGGGCTCGTTGAATCGACCCGCTACCTACGTAATCCGCTCGACGTGCTGGCGCAGCAGATCGTGGCTGAACTGGCGACCGGCGACCGAACCGTTGCCGAGATCGCGGCGTTGGTCCGACGATGCGCGGCCTTTGCCGAGTTGTCCGACGAGTTGCTGAACAACGTGCTCGACCTGTTGGCCGGAAGGTATCCGAGCGAGGAGTTCGCGGAGCTGCGGCCGCGCATCGTCTGGGACCGGATCAACGACACGCTGCGCGCCCGCGACGGCTCCCGACGTTTGGCAGTGACCAGCGGCGGCACGATCCCCGATCGCGGCCTGTTTGGGGTGTTCCTCCCCGACGGTACGCGGGTCGGCGAGCTCGATGAGGAGATGGTGTACGAGAGCCGGGCGGGCGAGACGTTCCTCCTCGGAGCCTCGACGTGGCGAATCGAGGAGATCACCTACGAACGGGTCATTGTCACCCCCGCCCCTGGGCAGCCCGGGAAAATGCCGTTCTGGCACGGCGACCGCCCCGGTCGTCCGTTGGAGTTGGGCCGAGCGTTCGGGGCGTTCATCCGCGAGATCCGGGCGCTGCCGGCACCCAAAGCCCACGAGCGACTGCGCGAGCACTACGACCTCGACGAATGGGCGGCGAGCAACGTCGGGATGTACCTGCAGGAGCAATCCGAGGCGACCGGCGTGGTGCCCGACGACCGCACGATCGTCGTCGAGCGGTTCCGCGACGAGATCGGCGACTGGCGAGTCTGCATCCTCAGCCCATTCGGCACGCCGATCCATGCCCCATGGGCAATGGCAATCGAGCGGCGGCTTTTGGAGCGGTTCGACATCCCCGTCGAGACGATGTGGGGCGATGACGGCATCGTCATTCGGCTGCCCGAATCGGTCGATGAGGTGCCACTCTCCGATCTGATCATCGACCCTGATGACATCGATGAACTGGTCGTTTCGACCGTCCCACAAACCTCGCTGTTCTCGGCCCGGTTCCGAGAGTGCGCCGCCCGAGCCCTGTTGCTGCCCCGTCGCCGACCCGGGCAACGCACCCCGTTGTGGCAGCAGCGCCAGCGGGCGGCCGACCTGTTGGCGGTGGCTGCCAAGTACCCATCGTTCCCGATTCTGCTGGAAACCAGCCGGGAGTGTCTGCAGGACGTGTTCGATCTGCCCGCGTTGCGTGAGGTGCTCGGGCAACTGCGCAGTCGCCAGATCCGGGTGGTGTCGGTCGACACGCCCAAGGCGTCGCCGTTCTCGCAGAGCCTGTTGTTCAACTGGATCGCCGCCTACATGTACGAGGGCGATGCGCCCCTCGCCGAGCGGCGGGCCGCGGCGCTGTCGCTCGACCGCGACCTGTTGCGCGACCTGCTCGGCGCCGAGGAGTTGCGCGAACTGCTCGACCCGGGCGTACTGGCCGACCTGGAGCTTGAGGTGCAGTGCCTGGTTGAGGGCCGCCAGGCGCGCTCGATCGACGAACTCCATGATGTGCTGCGCCGGGTGGGTGACCTCACTGTCGACGAGGCCGATCTGCGTTGCGCCGTCTCTGGTGCGGCAGCCGAATGGTTGACCGACCTAGGCGAACAACGACGGGCGGTAGCGCTGCGAATCGGCGGTGAGGAGCGCTACATCGCGGCGGAAGACGCCGCCAAGTACCGCGACGCCCTCGGTTGTGCGATTCCGGTCGGGCTACCAACGGCCTTCACCGATCCCGTTGCCCGGCCGCTCGAAGAGTTGCTCGGTCGGTACGCCCGCACCCACGGGCCGTTCCTGTCCGAGGCACCGGCCCACCGGTTTGCTGCGCCCCTTGAGCGGATTGTCGGTGGTCTGCAGGCGTTGGAGGGCAATGATCGGCTCATCCGCGGCGAGTTCCGACCGAATGGTTCGGGGCGCGAATGGTGTGACGTCGACGTGCTGCGCCAACTGCGACGCCGATCACTTGCCGCCCTGCGGCGAGAGGTCGAACCCGTCGAACAGGATGCGTTGGCCCGCTTCCTTCACGAATGGCACGGC
>JANNNL010000002.1:0-2235 GCA_031398525.1 Actinomycetes bacterium
GCCATCTGGTAGTACCGGTCGATGCCGGCGACCATCAACAACTGCTTGAACAGCTGCGGCGATTGGGGCAGCGCATAGAACGAACCGGGGGTCTGGCGCGACGGCACCAGGAACTCGCGGGCGCCCTCGGGGGTCGACGGCACGAGCATCGGCGTCTCAACCTCGACGAAGCCCTGCTCCTCCATCGCGCGGCGGGCGGCGGAGTTGACCCTGGCGCGAATCCGCAGGTTGCGCTGCATGCGCTCGCGGCGGATATCGATGTAGCGATACTGCAGCCGGGTGTTCTCGGCCACGTCGTCGGCCCGGGCATCCACCGGGAACGGCGGGGTTTCCGAGGTGTTGAGCACCTCGACGACGCAGTCCTGGACCTCGACGGTGCCGGTGGCCATCTTGGCATTGACCGTGCCTTCGGGGCGGGGCTGGACGACGCCGGTGACCCGCACGACGTACTCACCGCGCACGTCAACGGCGTTGTCGACGACGCACTGCACGAGCCCGGTGTGGTCGCGCAGGTCGACGAAGGCGAGTTTGTCGCCATGCTCGCGCCGGCGGGCGACCCAGCCGCACAGGCTGACGGTCTGGCCGATATGCGCGTCGCTGATCGCGCCGCAGTAGTCGGAACGCATGCTCATGTCACAGGTACTTTCTGATGGAATCAATCAGGTCGCCAACGGGGACCGTCGTCTGGTCACGGGTCTCGGCTCGCAGCGGTCGAATGACCGCCGTGCCCGCCTCGAGTTCGTTCGAGCCTATGATGACCGCCACGGTCGCGCCGGAGCGGTCGGCCACCTTCATCTGGCTCTTCATCGAGCGATTTTCATACGCCCGGTCGGCGCTCAACCCGGCAGCACGCAGCTGATCGGTGAGCGTCAACGCCGACAGCCCGCCGACGGTGTCGATCACGAAGACATCGACCTCGGTGGCCGGTGCCGGGAAGCACTGCTCGTCGTCACAGGCAATCAAAATGCGGTCGAGCCCGAGGGCGAATCCGACGCCCGCCGTCGGCTTTCCGCCGAGCGACTCGACGAGGCCGTCGTAGCGACCGCCGCCGCCGAGGGCGTTCTGCGCCGAATCAAGCGTGCCACCCTGGAACTCGAACGTCGTTCGCCGGTAGTAGTCGAGGCCCCGGACGAGCTTGGAGTCGATGACGTACGGAATGCCCAACGCGTCGAGCCCGGTCAGCACCGCGGTGTGGTGGGCGGCGGCCTCGTCGCTGTAATACGACGCGATCTGTGGGGCCGCAGCGACTACCGGGCCGTCGGCGGTTCGCTTCGAGTCAAGCACCCGCAACGGGTTCTTGGCCAGGGTAACCAGGCTTTCCGGGGTCAGCTCGTCGCGCCGCGACTCGAAGTACGCCCGCAGAGCGTCGACGTATGCGGCGCGGTCGGCGGGCTCGCCGAGTGAGTTGAGCAGCAGGGTGACCTGCTGGAGCCCGAGCGACTGGAAGAACCGCCAGCCCAGCGCGATGATCTCGACGTCGAGGTACGGGTCATCTGCGCCGAGCACTTCGATGCCGACCTGATCGAACTGGCGGTAGCGGCCCCGCTGGGGCTTCTCGTAGCGGAACTGCGATCCGGTGTACCAGACCTTCCACGGGGTCGCCGGCTGGTGTTGCACGAACGCCCGACAGACCGATGCCGTCAGCTCGGGGCGCAACGCAATGTGTCGACCGCCCTTGTCGACGAAGTCGTACATCTCTTTGGTGACCACATCGGTCGCTTCGCCGACCCGTTGGAAAACGCCGATGTCTTCCAACAGCGGGGAGATGACCTGCCCGTATCCGGCCGACTCGGCAACAGAGGCGAAGACCTCGACGAACTTGCGCCAGCGGGCCGACTCGGGCGCCAGGATGTCGCGCATTCCGGGGCTGGTCTGGAACTCGGGCACGTCGGGTGAGGCTATCGGTCCTGGCAGGCCGCTCCCCTGAACATTTCGTCCTGAACGGTCGATTGGATGCCGATCGTGGCCACAGTTGACGCACTTGGACGTGTGCAAACCAAGCGGGCTACGCCGCGGGCATCGTCAACATGACGTCATAGACGCCACCGATGGCCCGCAGCGTCCGCACAACCACGTCGAGGTGGTCGGACGAGGCGATCTCGAATTCGAAGTTCATGCGGGCGACACCGGCATCGGTTTTCGTCGATGAGCTGACGATGTTCACATAGCCCACCGATAGTGCAATCGTCACGTCGCGCAACAACCCCGGTCGATCGAGAGAGACGACCTCGACCT
>JANNNL010000026.1:0-9010 GCA_031398525.1 Actinomycetes bacterium
CACCGCGCGTCGCGGCGGTGGGTCGCGCCCGGTTCAGCCTTGGCGGATGTCGGCCAGGACCCGGGCCATCTCGATGGCACCGACCGCCGATTCCTCTCCCTTGTTGCCGGCCTTGGTCCCTGCTCGTTCGATGGCCTGCTCGATCGTGTCGACGGTGAGCACCCCGAACATCACCGGAATGTCGGTCTCCAAGCTGACCCGCTGGATACCTGCCGCGGCCTGCCCCGCGACATAGTCGAAGTGGGCCGTCGACCCGCGGATCACCGCGCCGAGCGTGACGATCGCGTCGTAGCGCTTGGTGGCGGCCATCACCTTGGCCGCCACGGGGATCTCGAACGCTCCGGGCACCCAGGCGACGTCGATGTCGCCGTCGGCCACCCCGTGACGGCGCAGCCCGCGCTGGGCGCCGTCGAGCAGCGGGTTGACGACGAACTCGTTGAACCGTCCGCAGACGATGCCGAACTTGAGGCCGCGGCCGTCGAGTGAACCTTCAAAGATCGTCATGTCATGCTCCGGGAATGAGGGCGTCGTTCGCACCGCCGGGGACGGCATCAAAGTCGAAATCGATGAGGTGGCCCAGGCGATCCTTCTTGGTCCGTAGATACTCGCGGTTCTCGGGGGTCGGCACCGAAGCCATCTCGACGCGCTCGACGATCGACAGGCCGTAGCCGGCGATCCCGCCGTACTTGCGCGGGTTGTTAGTCATCAACCGAAGCTGGTGGGCCCCGAGGTCAGCGAGGATCTGGGCTCCGACGCCATACTCGCGACTATCGACCGGCAGGCCGAGGTGCACGTTGGCGTCGACCGTGTCCATCCCGCCGTCCTGCAGCGAGTAGGCGCGGATCTTGTGGCCGATACCGATGCCGCGACCCTCGTGGCCTCGCAGATACACCACTGCACCGCGACCCTCCGAAGCGATCTTGGCCATCGCACCGTGGAGCTGCACGCCACAGTCGCACCGACGCGACCCGAACACGTCGCCGGTCAGGCACTCGCTGTGGACCCGCACCAGCACCGGCTCACCCGTGGACAGATCTCCCATCGTGAACGCCAGGTGCTCGGTGTCATCGAAGTCGGCGCGGTAGGCGATGCACGTGAAGTGGCCCCACTCGGTCGGCACGATTGCCTGGGCGACCCGGGTCACGAGCTTCTCGGTGCGGCGGCGGTAAGCGATCAGCTCGGCAATCGACGAGAGCAGCAGGCCATGGGTGGCGCAGAACTGACGCAGTTCGGGCAACCGCGACATCGAGCCGTCGTCGTTGGTGATCTCGCAGATCACTCCGGCGGGCTCGCACCCGGCCATCCGGGCCAGGTCGACGGCGGCCTCGGTGTGGCCGGCGCGCTTGAGCACGCCACCCTCGCGGGCTCGCAGCGGGAAAATGTGACCGGGGCGAGCAAAGTCGGTGTACGAGATGTTCGGGTCGGCGAGGGCCCGTAGCGTCGTGGCGCGGTCGCCGGCAGAGATCCCCGTCGTTGTGCCTTCGATGGCGTCAACCGAGATGGTGAACGCCGTGCGATGGCTCTCGGTGTTGTGCTCCACCATCAGCGGCAGCCGCAAGTCATCGCAGCGGGCACCGCTCAGCGGAGCGACAATCACGCCCGACGTGTGCCGCACGAAGAAGGCGATCTTCTCGGGCGTGGCGTGTTCGGCGGCCATGATCAGATCGCCCTCGTTCTCGCGATCCTCGTCGTCGACGAGCACCACGATTTCGCCGCGGGCGATCGCCGCGACGACGTCTTCGATCGGGGCGAAACCGTCGGGCGGAGGTGGGGATTGGTTGGTCATCGTGACTCCTTGGGAGGGTTGGAGTGAGGGGTTCGGTCGAGGATGATCTCGAGGTCGGGGCCGAGCGGGCGGACGTCGCGAAAAGTGCCGCGCCACATGTCGGAGATGGTCGGCGCGCCGAGCCCGGCGAACGTCGCACGGCCGTCGTCGCCGCCCATCAGAGCGGGGGCAAGGTGGAGCACGTACCGGTCGACGAGGCCCTGACGGTGAAAGTCGTTGGCGACGGTCGCCCCGCCTTCGACCATCAACTGGAGCACGCCCTCGGCTCCGAGTTTGTCGAGCAGGTCGGGGAGCGGGCCCTGCCATTCGTCGCACGGGTGGATCTTGGCGGCGGCCGGCGCTCGGCCGAGCACGATGCGGCGCGGGTCGGGGCCTTCGACGTGACGGACGGTCAATGCCGGGTCATCGGCCCGAACCGTGCCCGCTCCGACGCAGATTGCGTCGCTCTCGGCCCTGATCTGATGGACTCGTCGGCGGGCTTCCGGGGATGTAATCCACTGGCTCGTCCCATCCGAAGCGGCGGTGCGCCCGTCGATGGTCGCAGCCAGCTTGAGGACGACGAACGGCCGGTTCGAACGTCGATGGTGCAGGTAGGGGCGAAGCTGCTCGGCCACCTCGCCAGCGTTCGGACCGACCGTCACGTCGACACCCGCCGCCCGCAACATCGCGTGACCGCGACCGGCCACCTGGGGGTCGGGGTCCTCCATGGCCGAGACGACCCGGCCAATGCCGGCGGCGATGATCGCCTCGGCGCATGGCCCGGTGCGGCCGTGGTGTGAGCAGGGTTCGAGCGTCGCGTACAACGTCACGCCGCGAACGTCGGCACCGGCTGTGGCCGCCGCGTGCAGTGCAACGATTTCGGCGTGACGGCCCCCCGGCGGTTCGGTTGCGCCCTCGTAGACATCGCCGGTCGAGGTGACGATGACACAACCAACCCACGGGTTCGGAGAAGCATGGAAGCGCGCGGACGCAGCCACCTGAATGGCTTGGCTCATCCGCTGTTCGTCGTTCACCCGCTGCTCCTCGGTTCCGAGGGGTACGTGAACGGCAGCCTGGGCGTACCCGCGCGGGTGGACCAGGCTGAGCCACGCACCCTTACTCCCATCCGGACTCTGACCGTCGGCCCTGGAATTCCACCAGATCGGCCTCGGGCCGTGAGGCCTGAGGTTCGCGGACTATGACCGCCGGTTGGGACTTTCACCCAAACCCCGCAAGGGGTGCATGTTGAGTTGTCTTCTCGCTTGACGGCCGGCGTCAAACCGCTGACCTATGGTCGAGGCTAGAACGAAATTGCGCTGACGGTGCAATTGGCTCGCACGATGTATCCGGTAACCATCCGGTAACTGGACTCGGACGTGGCGCTTACCTGGAGCACCGGGTTCTCACCAACCTCACAGGTGGCTCTGTGGTGGACCCATACCTTGGCGGCGTTTGATGGCGTCATGTCTCTCACGATCTGGTTTCTCACCCGGTCGTCGGGAATCGTCGCCATGGTGCTCATACTCGCCGCGGTCACCAACGGCCTGCTGTTCTCGGGCCGCGAGATCGGCAAACGCCTGAAGCCCAAGTGGTGGCTCGACCTTCACCAGGGACTCGGCGGATACGCACTGATCTTCACCGGCGTGCATCTGCTCACCGCCTACGCGGCCGATCTCGGAGTGGGCTTCTCCAGCGTGTTCCTCCCCGACCGAGCCCCGGTCGACACCGCGGCGTTCACCTGGGGCGTGCTTGCCTTCTACGGACTGGCGATCACGGTCCTGTCGTCGTGGCCGAAGAAGCGCCTGCGCCGCAAGGCTTGGCATCTGGTCCACCTGCTCTCGATCCCGGCTGCGGTGGCCGCAGTTGTCCACGCGATCCAACTCGGTTCCGATGCCAAATCGCCCGCATTCATCGCCCTGCTTCTGGCCTGCGCCTTCGGGGTGACATTCCCGCTCGGGCTTCGTCTGTCGGGCGTGGCTCGCCGCCGTCGCACGCCCGCAGCCACCCCAACTCCGGCCGTTCGACCGGCTGTTCCGGCTCCTCCCGTCGAGACCGAACGCGACCTCTTCGTCGCCGGTCGCTGACCCGACTGCTCCCACCGAAAGGACACCCCATGCCGAACCCAACGACGCCGTCCGGACCGAGCGGATTCCAACCACCCCTCGGAGACCCGTTGATCGACGATCGCCTCGCCCGACTGGCCGCCCGCCGGTCGCCAACTGCGGAGGCGGCCGCCGCCACGGGTCGGGTGACTCCGAAGCGCCGCCACGCAGCCAGGGGCAGCCGGTCGGCTGCCTTGGCGATGAGCGTGACGACCACCCTCGGACTCGCCGCCTACCTTCAACGCGCCGACGCGGTAACGAGCACCGACACGGCCGCGTCATCCCCAGTCGCGCCGCTACCGACTGCAGCAGCGGTCATTGGGGCCGCGACCCGACCGCTTGCGACGCCGGCGGCCACACTCCCCACCACCATCGCTCCCGTCGCTACGCCGGCCCCGGTCATCGCGACGACCCCGGTCGCCACCGCTGTTGCGCCAACGGTTCCGCCCGCCCCGGTCGCCAGCGGCTCCGGACTCATCGACGGCACCTACGCGGGCGATACCTTCACGAACAAATGGGGTCCGATTCAGGTGCAGGTGACGATCTCGAACGGAGCGATCACCGATGTCACCGCGCTGCAGACCCCAACCAAGGACGCCAAGAGCGTGAGGATCAACGATCGCGCCGTGCCACAGCTCAACACCGAAACAGTCACCGCCCAAAGCGCCCAGATCGACATCGTCTCCGGGGCCACCTACACCAGCAAGGGCTACCGCCAGTCGATCCAGTCAGCCCTCGACGCCGCCCAGTCGACTCTCGCGGCGTAGAAGGTCGACCCGGGTGCCGTGTCGTCACCCGCGCTTCAGCGACAACTTTGCGGTGATGGCACTCTCCCAAGACTTGCCCTTCAGCGAGGTGTGTACTTCGGAACTGGCGATGGTGCCGAGAGCGGCCCGTTCGTTTCGAGGATCGAGCTGTCCTTGCTGCCGAACGGCGGCTTACTGATCTCCTACGAAGCGACATCCCGCGAGCTGAGCGTCCAGCATCTCGAGCCGTCAATGCTCGTTGCCGGACCCGATGGGCGCGATCGGCTCTACATCGCTCAATCGGAGTCACCGTTTGTGACCGAGATGGTCGAGACCGAACCTGGATCGGGTCGATTCGAGCAGCCCACGCCGTTCGGTCCCTACGTGATGGCCGTGGTCATCGAGATGCCCGAGCCGGGCCGACTTACGTACGCCTGGTGGTGGGGTGCCGACGGTGCCGACCTGGTCGAGCAGTCGAAGGCCGATGCCCGCCTCCCAGGTAGCCCCTCGACGCCAACGAAGCCGGGCGGCGCTCAGGGTCAGACGAGCGCCAGTAACGGTTGGTCGGTGCCGCGTGGGTAGCGGTGCAGGACTTTGCCGCTCGGGCCGACGAGTTCGTAGATGCCGCCGGGTAACAGCTTGTTGTGCCACCCGACCGAATGGATGATCTGGTGGTGCCGAAAACATTGAACGTATGGGCGGCCCGGGCGATGCGGATTCCGAGTTGATGATGCAACGCGGCGAGGGCCGCGATTTCGGGGCCCTCGGTACAGGGGTCGAGGTGCACGCCAGGCCGGACACGGCGACGCAATACGGATCACGCTGCGCTACTCGCCCAATAGCGGAAGTGAGACCGTCACGGCCGTGCCCGTCGTTGGGTCGGAGGCGAGATCGATCCGTCCGCCGTGCTCTTCGATGATGCCTTGGACAATCGATAGTCCGAGTCCGCTGCCGCCGTGGGCACGGGACCGCGAGCGATCCGACCGGTAGAACCGCTCGAAGGCGTGGGCCGTCGCCTCGGCGTCCATTCCTGGCCCGGCGTCGGCGATCGCGACGCGGGCTGTCGATGCGTAGACCGTCACGCCGACTTCGATCGCACTCGTGACCGGGGTGTGGGTCAGGGCGTTGCCAATGAGATTGCCGAGCACCTGGCGCAGCCTGGTTTCATCACCGCTGACGATGACCTGATCGGGTACGGACACGCTGATGGTCCGCTCCGGTTGGACGGCGCCGGCGTCGGCCACCGCGTCGCGTACGAGTGCGGCGATGTCGACCGGCTGGCGATCGAGCGGACGCTGTTGGTCGAGTCGGGCCAGCAGCAATAGGTCCTCGATGATCCGACCCATGCGTGTCGCCTCCTGCTCGGTACGGCGCATCGCATCACTCAGTCGGTCGTCATCGTGGAGCGCACCCATTCGGTACAGCTCGCCGTAGCCACGAATCGTCTGCACCGGAGTGCGCAACTCATGCGAGGCGTCCGCGGCGAACTGGCGGAGCCGGTCCTCGGTGCGGGCCCGTTCGTCAAACGACGTCTCGAGCCGGTCGAGCATGCCATTGAGCGCAGTGCCGAGTTGCCCCGCCTCCGTAGCGGTCGACTGCACCGGTACCCGCTGCGACAGTGACCCAGCCGCGATACCCGACGCGGCATTGGTCATCTGGCGAATCGGACGTAGGCCAAGCCGGGTGAGCCACCATGCGGCGAGGCCGAGGAGCGCCACCGCAACAGCGGCCAACCACCACGCCGTCCGCTGAATCGCCGAGATGGAATCATCAAGGGTATCGAGGGGTGAACCGAGAATGTAGACGGCGTCCGATCGATCGTCGCCACGTACCTCGACTCGGTAGCGCAACGACGTGTCGCCGACCGCTGCGACCGTGAAGTGGGTCGAGGGGCCGCCTCGGCCGCCAATTTCGGCGACCGCTGCGACATCGAGTTGCGGGTCCGGGTAGGTCTCCCCCGACGCATCGGGGCTGGCCCGACGGACGATCTCGCCGTCGATCAGTTCGGCGACGTAGAACGAGTTGAAGCCAGAGGGAGTCGATTCGTCGGGCCCTGATCGAGGGCCGTGATCACGGCCCTCGTCGCGACCAAACCTCCCGAACGGATCGGCGGCATCGAGTTCGCGGTCGACCTGACGGATCAGCTGGTCGCGCACCGATCGGGCAGTGGCGAAGGCTGCCCCGACAAAGGCCAGCGCGAGCACGCCAAACGTCAGGAGCAAACGCGTTCGTAGTGACATCAGTCCGACGTCCGCAGCGAGTATCCGAAGCCGCGGACCGTTCGAATCTGGCGGGGCTCGGTGACGTCAACCTTCTTGCGGAGGTACCCCACGTAGGTCTCGACGACACCGCCGTCGCCGCCGAAGTCGTACTGCCACACGTGGGCGAGGATCTGGGCCTTCGACAGCACGCGGCCCCGATTGACCATCAGCAGGTGCAGCAGGCGGTATTCGGTCGGCGAGAGCTGGATCTCGTTGCCGGCCTTGACCACCCGGTGGGCGTCATCGTCGATCGTCAGATCTCCGCAGGTCAGCAGGCTCGCCTCGACTGCTGCACCGGTACGCCGAAGCACCGCGTTGACCCGGGCGACCAACTCCTCGAGACTGAACGGCTTGACGAGATAGTCATCACCGCCGATCGTCAGGCCCCGTACCTTGTCCTCCGTGGCATCCTTCGCGGTGAGAAACACGATCGGGGTGCGAATGCCATCCTGACGGAGGCGACGGCAGATCTCGAACCCATCGAGGTCGGGCAGCATCACATCGAGCACGATCACATCGATCGTCTCGGCGGAGGCTAGTTCGAGGGCGTCGCGCCCATTCGCCGCCGAGATGACCTCGAATCCGGAATGACGCAATGCCGCTTCGAGCATCACGCGCAGGTTGTCTTCATCGTCGACGAGGAGGAGTCGTTGGCCGGTCATATGAACATCTTCCACGCTGAAGCTGAGAGTTTGCCGAGAGTAGACCGAGAAGTCCCCGCAAGCTCGAGGCGACCTCGGTGCGGACTCTCAGGAAACTCTCGGGTTGGTACCGGATGCTGATCGTCAACGAATTGCATCGTTGCATCGATGCCGACCACAGGAGATTCACCATGCCCCTTGACCACGACCATGACCACGCCTCCGATCACGACAACTTCGGCGGTGCCTCCCGCGACCTTCCTCGGCTCATCTCGCGCCGTTCGATCATCGTCGGCCTGGCCGGAGCGGGACTTGGTGCCGTTGCACTGGCCGCTTGTGGAAGCTCGAAGTCTGAGTCGACGGCCGCAACCGCTGAGGCCGACGCCACTTCCGCCACATCGGCCGGCGCTGCGGACGCGACGACGATCGCGTCAGCATCCGGCGCTGATGCCTCGTGCGCCACTATTCCCGCCGAGACGGGCGGGCCGTACCCCGGCGACGGCACTAACGGTCCCAACATCCTGACCGACAGCGGCGTCGTACGCAGCGACATCACTCACAGCATCGGATCGGCGTCCGGCGTTGCGGCGGGCGTTGCGCTGACCGTGAAACTCACGATCGTTGAGGCCTCGGGTGGTTGCGTCCCGCTACCCGGCGCATCGGTGTACCTCTGGCACGCCACGCGCGACGGCGCGTACTCGATGTACTCGGGTGACGTCGCCAACGAAAACTTCCTGCGAGGTGTCCAAGAAGCCGGGAGCGACGGAACAGTGACATTCCAAACGATCTTCCCCGGTTGCTACGACGGCCGCTGGCCCCACATTCACTTCGAGGTGTACTCCACGCTCGCTGACACGTCCAGCGGCGCGAAGCCCCTCGTCACCTCGCAGCTGGCGATGCCGAAGGACACCTGCGATGTGGCGTACGCGGCCGACGGCTACTCGATGAGCATCACCAACCTGGCGAAGACGTCGTTGACCACTGACAACGTGTTCGGCGACGGAGCCGACCTCCAACTTCCCACGATCACCGGAGACATCACCACTGGCTTCGTGGCGTCCCTGTCGGTCGCGGTCTGAGCAACCGGTCGATCGTCGAACTCTGCGCAACGTCGCCGCTGAGTCCCAGCCAGTTACCAGGTTCGCTTGCGATCGTGAAGTCCATCAACACCACCCCCCCAACCCCAAAGGAATTGCAATGATTGGTAAGCGAACAAAACTGACGGTGGCCGGCCTCGGCCTCGCACTGGGCGGCGGGCTTCTCGCCGGCTCAGCGTTCGGCGGCCCCGGCGTCTCGGCGGCGGTCACCTCTGCGGCGACTACCAATGCCTCAGCCCCGGCTCCGACAACCGTGGCGACGGCTGCAGCCGCCGATGCCCAGCCCACCGATGCTCAACCCGCTGAGACACCGCTCGAGGGTGACGATGCCGCCAAGGCAACGGCGGCCGCGCAGGCTGCCGTTCCCGACGGCACGATCGACCGGGTCGAAACCGACA
>JANNNL010000034.1:0-8376 GCA_031398525.1 Actinomycetes bacterium
CGGCTGATGCCCTCGTGATAGACGTCACCGGCAACGACCTTCGACCCGAAGGCGATGGTGGCGATGATCGCCGCCTTGGCCCCGGCGTCGAACCCCTCGACGTCGGCGGTTGGATCGCGCTCGGCGAACCCCAGGCGCTGGGCGTCCGACAGAGCGTCGCCGTAGTCGGCCCCCTCGTCGGTCATCTTCGACAGGATGTAGTTGGTGGTGCCGTTGACGATGCCGAGGACTCGACGGATCGGCTCGCCGCGCAACGACTCGCGCAGCGCCCGGATCAACGGGATGCCCCCGGCGACTGCGGCCTCGAACAACAAATCGACCCCGGCCTCATCGGCGGCCGTATAGAGCTCGGCCCCGACGTTGGCAAGCAGTTCCTTGTTGGCGGTGACGACGGGCTTGCCGTGGTGCAACGCGGTGCGGATCAGCTCGCGGGCGGGTTCGATACCGCCGATCACCTCGACGACCAGGTCGATCTCGGGGTCTTCGACCAACGCGTGCGAGTCGCGGGTCAGCGCCCCGGCCGGGAGGTCCAAGTCCTGGTAGCGAGCCATATTGCGGACCGCGACGCGGGTGATTTCGAGGCGGATGCCAGTGCGGGCGGCGATGGTGTCGGCCTGCTGGGCGACGAGCTGCACGAGGGCACCGCCGACGTTGCCGCAGCCGAGCACGCCAAGTCGAACGAGGCGAATGGGTTGGTCAGTGGTCACAGCTCGGCAACGCTACCGATGTTCGCTGGCCCTCGCCGTTCGATTACCCGGCATTTGCCTGCCGAATCAAGTGCAGCGCAGCGCGGCAACAAGCGCAGCGAGGTTGTGCCGCTGGATCACCTCGTACGAGTCCCCCGCGTCGAGTCGTTCTTGGGCGATGGTCTCGACCGGATTCAATGCGGCCGTGTCAGCTCCGATTTCACGGGCGATCGTTTCAGCCAGGGCTGCAGGAACCTGCTCCTCGAAGAAGATGGTCGCGACGCCACCGGCGCGAGCGGCCACCGCGATCGCCTCCATGCTCTTGGGATCAGGCTCAGCCTCGGGCGAGACTCCGGCGATCGGGATCTGAGTGAGGTCGTATCGACGAGCGAGGTACTCGAATGCCCGGTGGCTCGTCACGATCGTTCGGGACTCACATCGCGCCAGGCCTGCGGCAAAGTCGTCCCCGAGCCGATCCATCTCCACCGAGTAGGCGGCGGCTGCGGCCTCGAAGACGGACCGTTGTTGAGGGAACGAGTCGCCCAAGACCTGGGCGACAGCGGTAGCCAGCGTGGCCATGTTGACAGGATCGACCCAAACGTGCGGATCGATATCGCCGTCAAGCACCTCACCATCGACCTCGCCGCTGGTTCCGTCGAGTTGGCCGGTCACCGGCAGAAGGTCGACGGCGGCCAGCAGGTCGACCTTCACGACGTCATCGCCGAGCACATCGACGACTTCTTGGATCCCGGGCTGGAAGCCGCGTCCGAGGTAGAAGACCACGTCGACGAGCCGCAGCTCATCGGCCTTCTTCGCGGTGAACTCCAAATCGTGGGGCTCACTACCGGGAGGAGTCAGCTCGATGACGTCGACGGCATCCCCACCGACCCGTCGCACGATTTCGGCGATGGGATAGAAGGCCACCGCGGCGGTGAACGACGCATCGTCGCCCTTCTCCGACGTCGGTGAACACGCGATCAACATTCCGAGTAACCCGAGCAACCCAAGAGCAGTTGACATTCTGAACGTTCGCATCATCTTGACACCGTACCATGAGTGAGAATGATTCCCGTTTTCATCAATCTCTACTGGCGTACTGGTCGGCATGTCCTCACGAACGAAACTCGTACGTGATCGCGCTCGCCCACCGACCAGAGTGGGCGACCGCATAGCGGTTTCACACGTATGAACTTGAACGTGAAGCACGAACGAAGGAGGTGCCGCCATGCCGACCAAGATCACCAACACACTCATCACCTGGACCACAGAATCCGACCCACAGGTCCTCGATCAAGCCCACCGGGCGGCGCGCCTGCCGATCATCGAGGGCCACGTTGCACTGATGCCCGACGACCTCGGACCGTTGCTCGGTCCGATCGAGCGAGCGATTCCGGCCGGCGTCGGTCAGGGGCACGACACCACCACCCGCGCCGGCGACAAGTGGTTCGACACCAACCCGTACCCCGGGTCGCTGGCGCCGAAGCTGGCCTCGTCGGCCCGTAGCCAGTTCGGTTCACTCGGATCGGGGAACCATTTCGCCGAGATCTGCCTCGACGAGGAGCAGCGGGTCTGGCTGTTCCTCCACTCGGGTTCGCGGGGTATCGGGAACAAGCTCGCCCATCCGCACATCACCACGGCCAAGCGGATGGCTGGTCAACTCGACCATGCGCTCGACGACCCAGACCTCGCCTGGTTCATCCAGGGCACCGCAGAGTTCGAGGCCTATGTGGCCGACATGCTGTGGAGCCAGGCGTACGCGTTCGCCAACCGTGAGGCGATGTTGTCGGCGTTCAAGAAGGTCGTGTTCGGGGCGATCGGTCACGGGAAGGAAGTGGAGCGGATCAACTGCCACCACAACTTCGCCGCGCTCGAAATGCACGACGATCGGGAGCTGTGGATCACCCGCAAGGGAGCGATCAGCGCCCGGTCGGGTCAGTTCGGGTTGATCCCCGGTTCGATGGGTACCCGGTCATACGTGGTGCGCGGTCTCGGCAACCCGTTGTCGTGGCAGTCGTGCTCGCACGGGGCCGGACGGCGGATGAGCCGTTCAGCCGCCAAGCGTCAGTTCACCACCGACGACCTCAAGGCTCAGATGGGTTCACGGACCTGGCTGTCGAACCGGGCCCACCAGCTCGTCGACGAGATCCCGTGCGCCTACAAGGACATCGACGAAGTCATGGCCGCCCAGCGCGACCTCGTCGAGATCGTCCACACCCTCACCCAGGTCCTCAACTACAAAGGCTGCTGATCTGCGGACGGTCGACATGTCGCCGTTCGATGACTTCGCCGAAATGTCGTCGATTGGCGACATTCTCCCAATGTCATCGTACGTTGACAAAGCCATCTTGTCGACGTACGCTGACACGATGGTCTTCAATACACCTCGTGATGCTGGTGCGCTAGTACGCCATGCGCGTCGACAGGCCGGTCTGAGCCAGGCACAACTCGCGGAGCGCGCCGGAGTCAGCCGCCAGTGGGTCATCGCCTTTGAACAGGGAAAATCGAGCGCAGAGCTCGGCCTTGTCCTTCGGGTAGCGGCGGCGGTTGGCCTCCAGTTCGACGCAGTTCGCGCACCCGAACGCGACCCGTTTCTTGACGACCTACTCGACAGCTTCACGGGATCCCCGCGATGACCGACACGCTCAGTGTGTTGCACCAAGGCGAGTTCGTCGGTGAGATTCGGCAGCTCAAGGATCACCGCCTGGAGTTCAGCTACGACGAAGCATGGCGGCAGGCGACCACATCAACGCCACTCTCGTTGTCGATGCCGTTCGCAGAACAACGACACGGCGACGAAGCCGTCAGTAACTTCTTGTGGGGCCTGCTCCCCGACAACGAGCGGGTAATCGCCCGCTGGGCTCGCGACTTCAAGGTCTCCGCCCGCAGTGTCTTTGGGCTACTCACGAACATCGGAGGCGACGTTGCCGGGGCGATGCAGTTTCTTGCCCCCGACAATGTCGGCCGTCCGCCCGGTCACCTCGTCCCCCTGGCCGATCACGAGATTGCCCAGCTCATCGCCGAGGTTCGCAAGGATGGCAGCGCCTGGCACGCTACGGGAAAGAACGGACGATGGAGCCTGGCCGGAGCGCAGGGCAAGATTGCCCTCCACTTCGATCTCGTCAGTCAACGCTGGGCCGACCCCTCGGGCGAGTTTGCCACGACGCACATTCTCAAACCCGCGATCGAGGGAATCATCGACCATGATCTCAACGAACACCTATGTCTCACGGCGGCCCGACTCCTCGGGCTCCCGACGGCGCGCTCCGAGATCCAGGACTTCCACGGCGAACGGGCGACCGTCGTCGAGCGCTATGACCGTCGTTGGCATGACGGCCGCCTTCGACGCATCCATCAGGAGGACATGTGCCAGGCGATCGGGCTCCCACCTCCACGCAAGTATCAGGTTGACGGGGGACCATCCGCGATGGACATCGCCAATCTCCTCCGGCGCGAGCGACCAGCGTCCGCTCAACAGGACATCGAAACTTTCGCCCGCGCCCTCGTGTTCAATTGGCTGATCGTCGGCACTGACGCCCATGCCAGAAACTACTCCGTACTTTTGTTAGGCAACCAGGCTCGACTGGCTCCGCTCTACGACCTGGGCAGCGGACTCCTCCTCGGCGAACACATTCGCAAGCTCCGACTTGCCATGAAAATCAGCGGCGAATATGCCCCGTTCAAAATCGACCGTGGGCACTGGCTTCTCCTTGCCGCCGACTTTGGCCTCGATGGGGAGTCACTGATCGATTCGGCACGCGACCTAGCCGCACGGCTCCCCAGCGCCCTGGTCACCGCATCAAACTCGCCATCCGTCGAGGCAATCGGTTCACCGACCCCTGGTCAACTCGTCGACCGAGTCGCCGAGTGGTGTGAGTCGTGCAGCAGGGTGCTCAACCGAAAAATCACCTGATCCGAGCTCATTTCCAATCCGTTGCAACGTACGAAATGAGCGGCACGATCAACAACCCAAACGCCAAGCCCGCATAACGCGATTTCGCTATCGTGCCGAGATGGCCGACATCACATCGCGGGTACAGAAGCGGGCATCGGATCTGCTCGAGCCGTTCGCCGACCTTGCGGGGCAGACCTACCCGAGCGAAACGCCGACGATGTCACGCGCGGTCTACTTGGCGTGCGAAGCGCACCGCCGCGGAGTGCCCAGCGATCGCGTCAGCGACGTGGTCAGCCAACGCATCGACGACGGCTACGAGCCCGGCGTCCACGATGCCGACGCCCGGCGCATCCTTGCCGCGACTGCCTCGATGTGGTCATCGGCGGGCCCGTGGTACTCCGGACGCGTCCGGGCGGTGGCGGGCACGTGGCTCGGCCAGATGAGCGCCCGTGACCGCGACGATCTGGGCCGTGAATTGCTCGCCATCCGCTCGCTGGAGATCGGAACCAACAGACCTGGCCGTTCGTTCACCAACCTTGTCGAGCGGGCCGAGCCCGTGTTGACCGAGATCGCTACCGAAGCGGGCTTCACCGTCGAACCGCAGGTGTGTGTGGAGTACTTCGTCGGTCATGGCGACGATCTGGCGGTCACCGCGGCGGCCGCCAACGCCGCCGACTCGGTCGCTCGGTGGGCAACCGAAAGCCGACTCGAACTTCGCGCCGCGTCGTTCGGACAGATCGTCCGCTGGGCGCAGGATCGTTGTCCCGAACTCTCCACAGGCACGGCCGCCGAGGTCGCGTGGCGGCTACGCGAACCGTCAGTCCACCCGGTCGCCGGCATTCCGGCGAGCTACGAGATCGACGGACTGCTGAGCACCCATACGACGATCTCGGCGGGTCAGCTACGCATCGACATGGGCGACGCGTACACCGATTTCCTCACCTATCGCCGCGACGGGCTCGCCCGATTCCAAGCTTTTTCGACGGCCCGGCGAACGGCGTTGACCAGCGAGCGGACGCGACTCGATGTCGATCGGTTGCGACCCAAGGTGATCTCGTCGTTCGTCCGCAACCGGCTGATCGACGACGTCTACTTCCCACTGATCGGCGACAACCTCGCCCGCCAACTCGGGCTCAATGGCGCCTCGCAGGGACTGCTCCTGCTCATCTCACCCCCCGGCTACGGCAAGACGACTCTTGTCGAATACGTCGCTGATCTGCTCGGATTCGCCCTGGTCAAGATCAACGGGCCGGCGCTCGGTCACGGGGTCACCAGCCTCGACCCGGCCGCCGCACCCGACGCGGCGTCGGCGGAGGAACTGACCAAGCTCAACCGCTCGTTCGCGATGGGCACCAACGTCATCTGCTACCTCGACGACATTCAGCACACGTCGCCCGAACTCCTCCAGAAGTTCATCCCACTGTGCGACGCCACCCGCCGCATCGAAGGCGTACTCGAAGGCGAGGCTCGCACCTTCTCCCTGTCGGGCAAGCGGTTCGTTACGGTGATGGCCGGCAACCCATACACGTCGGATGGTTCCACGTTCCGCATTCCCGACATGCTCGCCAACCGCGCCGACGTGTTCAATCTCGGCGATGTCGTGGCGGGGAACGCCGCGGCATTCGCTCAGAGCTACATCGAGAATGCGTGTGGGGTCAACGAAACCCTCGCCCCGCTGGTCACCCGCGGGCGACGCGACCTTGAACTCCTGCTCCAGGCGGCGGCCGGTGAACAGGTTCGCAGTGACCAACTGTCCCAGCCGTACGGGGCGACCGAGTTGAGCGCGATGACCAAGGCACTGGGTCACCTGGTGCGAGTCCGCGACCAAATGTTGAAGGTGAATAGCGCCTACATCGCATCGGCGACAACGACCGACCAGATGCGCGGCGAACCGCCATTCCTTCTGCAAGGCTCATATCGCAACATGGCCCGCATCGCCCAACGGATCCTGCCGGCGATGACTCCCGACGAGGTCGACGCCGCGGTCCGCGACCACTACCGCCAGGAGTCCCAAACCCTCGCCGCCGCGGCGGCCTGGAACCAGGCTCGGCTCCCAGCGGTGCTGGGCACGGCAACCCCCGACGACGAGGCGCAGGTCGCCGAACTGCGAGAACGGTGGGCCGAGGCCAACGTCGGGGCCGACCCGATGTCGGTCATCGCCGCCGCGTTGCGCGACATCTCGGCATCTCTCGCGCCCCGGTCCGAAAGTCCCGCCGATCTACGTATCTCGGGCGCGACCACAGAGCTCTAGGACGGGAGTACATTCAGCGCGGGGGCAACACCCTCTGTGGAATATGCGGGCGGTTCGAGCGGTCGGGTCGCTGTTCAGAAAGGGAGATCCAATGAACGATTCAATCACCGAAGGCGTCAGTCGACGACGCCTCATCGGAGGCATGACGGCGCTTGCGGGTGTGACGAGCGCGGCGATGTTGCTGTCGCCCGGTACGGCCCACGCCGATATCGGCCAGGGCGACACAAGTGGCCTGCCCAACGCCGTACCGACAGGCACCCAGCCAGGCCTGCGCTACGGAGTACTCACTGGCTACGAGTTCCACCCGCTCGATTCGACCCAGGCGTACACCTCCGGCGATGGAGCCTTCCGATTCACGGGAGCGAGCTCCGGATGGGCCCGGCTGCAGATGCAACTGCCAGTCGGGGCGGTCATTCGTGAGGTCGAGGTGTATGGCAACAACCTCGCCGGCACGGCCCGAGCTCAGCTCTGGAAGACCGATTCCAACAACTTTGGGGCGACGCTGATCACCGAGGCAACAACGGCGGCGGCAGGCGCATTCACCCTGACTTTCACCACGAACACGCCAGTCGCCTTGAATAGCAAGCCGACCGTGTTTGTCAATCTGCCGACCGGCACAGCCGTCTATGGGTGCCGCATTGGCTACACGGTACCGTCACCGTTCGTACCATTCGCGGGTGCCAACCCGCGGGTCTACGACACCCGCGCCGGCGGATTGACGAAGTTGGCCGCCAACGAGGAACGAATCATCTCGCTGGGTTTGCCTCCCGGCATCGGAGCAGCAGTACTTACCCTCACCCTGTCGGCCACCGAGGGCGGCGGAGGCTACGTCGCCGTCTTCAACGCCGACACCGCGACATGGCCGGGTAACTCCAGTGTGAACTGGAGCGCTCCGGGTCAGGACATCGCCAACACCGTGGTCACCCCGGTGAGCGCCGACGGCAAGATCAAGATTCGCGGTGGGGCCAACAAGACGAATGTGATCATCGACGTCACCGGCCACATCGTCTAACCACTCGCGGCTAGCCGCACATGGTTTGAACTGCGCCGTCACTCCTCGCTATGACGGGGTGTGGCGGCGTAGTTTCGCGATCAAGGCGTCGAAGCGGGCCTTGTCGAGGATCGCGCCCTCGCGGCGCATGGTCGCCGGGTCGATTCGCACGATGCGGTCGAGCTTGGCCCAGCTGTCGCGATTCGCCGGGTCCCACGGACCCGTGCCCACCAACACATTGTCGGGGTGATCGCGACCCTTGGTCGTCAACGCAACGGCGGCAAGCAACGCTCCGGCGCGCCCGACGATGACGACCGGGCGATCTTTGCCCATCGTTGGGTCCTCGGCGTACGACACCCAGGCCCAGACCACCTCGCCGGGGTCGGGGTCGCCATCGAGGCACGGTTCGTAGGTGAATCGGACGTCAGTAACTGCGGCGTCGGGTGGAGCGGCCTGACCGTGGCGTTCCGGGACGGCCACCTTCGGGCCCGGCTTGCGTCGGCCCCGCCCCCGCAGGAGATTCCCGATCGAGGAAACGGCCCCGCGGATACGTGAG
>JANNNL010000043.1:0-30879 GCA_031398525.1 Actinomycetes bacterium
ATCGCCACCATCGCCTTCGGGTCGAAGGTTGTCGCCGGAGACGGCTACCACGAGGGCATCAGCCGAATCAGCCAGGCCGACATTGCCGTCGCCCGCCGCCTTGGCTACGTCGTCAAGCTCCTCGCCATTTGTGAGCGGGAAGACAGCACCGGTGACATCGCGGTGCGCGTCCACCCGGCGATGGTCCCGGTCACCCATCCGCTCGCCGGGGTCTCGGGCAGCTACAACGCGGTATTCGTCGAGGGTGAAGCTGTCGGCAACCTGATGTTCTACGGCCGCGGCGCCGGCGGCATGCCCACGGCCAGTGCGGTGCTGGGTGACGTCATCGACGCGGCGATCAACCTGCGCAACGGCACCCACGGATCGCTCGGCAAGCTGGGTAAGGCCCGCACCAAGGCGATCGATCAGACCTCGGCCGAGTATCTACTGAGCCTCGACGTCGCCGATCGTCCCGGTGTCCTCCACGCCGTCACCGGCGTGTTCGCCCGTCACGAGGTCTCGATTCGGGCGGCCGAGCAGGAGGGCATCGGCGACGATGCCCGCCTGGTGTTCATCACCCACGAAGCCCAGGAAGCCAACATTCAGGCAACGGTCCGGGAGCTCGCTGCCCTCGATGCTGTCAAGCAGGTCGGCAGCCTGCTGCGCGTGATCGGAGCCTGAGCAATGCAGTACGTTTCCACCCGCGGTCGGGCTCCTGAACTGGGCTTTTGTGACGTGCTCCTCGCCGGACTGGCGACCGACGGCGGACTGTACATGCCGCAGTCGTGGCCGTCGCTGCCCGCCAAGATCCCCGGCATGACCTATGCCGAGCGGGCCGCCCAGGTGATGTCACCATTCATCGGTGACGAGATTCCCACCGATGTGTTCGCCCAGATGTGCCGCGAGGCGTACGCCACGTTTGCTCATCCCGCAGTCGTGCCGCTGGTGCAGATCGACGACGACCTGTGGGTGCAGGAGCTGTTCCACGGCCCGACGCTGGCGTTCAAGGACGTCGCGTTGCAGCTCGTCGGGCGGATGTTCGACTACGTGCTCGCTCAACGCAACGAGCGGGTGACGATCGTCGGGGCGACCAGTGGCGACACCGGCTCGGCGGCGATCGACGGCGTCAAGAACTGCGCCAACGTCGACATTGTCATCCTCTATCCGCAAGGTCGGGTGAGCGAGGTACAGCGTCGGCAGATGACCACCGTCGACTCGCCGAATGCGCGCGCCGTTGCCGTCGAAGGTACGTTCGACGACTGCCAAGACCTGGTGAAGGCGATGTTCAACGACGCCCCCTTCCGGGAGAAGATGCGGCTCTCCGCGGTCAACTCCATCAACTGGGCCCGCGTCATGGCCCAGGTCGTCTACTACGTGACGGCGACGGACTCGCTCAAGGGCCCGCTGTCGTTCAGCGTGCCCACCGGCAACTTCGGCAACGTGCTTGCGGGTTGGATCGCCAAGGAGATGGGCGCCCCGATCGACGGGCTGATCGTCGGGTCGAACACCAACGACATCCTCACGCGGTTCTTCGAAACCCGTTCGATGGTTGCCCACGACGTGGTGCCGACCCTCAGTCCGTCGATGGATATCCAGGTGTCGTCGAACTTTGAGCGATTGCTGTTCGAGATGAATCATCGCGACGGCGGCATGGTCACCGAGCAGTTGTCCCGCTTCCGCTCGATGGGTCGTCTCGACATCGAGGCTGACCAGTACGAGCGCTGGATCGAGCCGGTCTTCCGGGCCGCCCGCTACGACGACACCGCCGTGCTCAATGCGATCTCCGCTGTTCACGCAGCGACCGGCATGTTCATCGAGCCGCACACGGCCGTCGGTGTTGCCGCCGCCCGGGCCCAGTCGAAGCCCGGAGTCCCAACCGTCGCACTGGCGACCGCTCACCCCGCCAAGTTCCCCGACGCGGTCGAGAAGGCCACCGGCGTGCGCCCCGCTTTGCCGGTGCATCTCGCCGACCTGCTCGACCGCCCCGAGCGCAACTATCTGCTCCCCAACGACCTCGCCGCCGTCGAGAAGTTCGTCGAAAAGTTCGTCGAAAAGTTCGTCGGGGAAGCCGTCGTCGGTTGACGACTGGGCGAATTGTGCTACATTGACGCACATGGCTTCCGTCGGCCTTCGTGCCCTGCAACAGAATGCTTCCGCGGTTGTGGCTCGCGCCCAGGCCGGTGAGGTGATCGAGATCACCGATCGCGGGCGACCAGTCGCCCAGATCGTGCCGATTCGTCGTGGTTCGCGCATCCAGGAATTGCTGGCCAGCGGACATCTACGGCCCGCATCTCGAACACTTCGAGAAACGTCACCCCCGATCGCGGTGCCGGTCGGCTCTCAGACCCTCGGGGAAATCCTGGCCGAGATGCGGGCGGACGAGCGCTGATGGCGTGGTACGTCGATAGTTCGGCGTTCCTCAAACTCGTCTGCGACGAACCTGATGCCGAAGCCTTTCGGACGTGGATCGACGCCGATCCCGGGCCGATGCTCGTCTCGTCGGACCTGCTGACGACTGAAGCGCTTCGTGCCGCCCGGCGGTTGGGGAGCGATGTGATGGAACTCACGCGCAGCAAGCTCGCAGCTGTGCCGCTGCTCGTCATCGACCGACCATTGTTCGAACGGGCATCTGAGCTCGACCCGGCAGTGCTGCGCAGCCTAGATGCCATCCATCTGGCGGCGGCCCTGACGCTCGGCGATGAGCTAGAAGGCGTCGTGACTTACGACGTTCGGCTGGCCGACGCAGCGCGCGTGTACGGCGTAGAGGTCCTCGCACCGGCCGATGCCACCGATGCAGACGACGGCGAATGATGAGCGGCCGTCGCCCCGGCGGAGGCTCAGTAGCCGGGCCGGAGTGGGTACCCGAGGCTCAGCCAGGTGTCGTGTCCGCTGATGTCGTCCGACCGGGACACCATGGTCAGCTGGTCGCCGAGTACCTCGCATTGAAGGCGCGGGTCGGTGCAGGTCGGTGCGGTGGGCGAGTCGATGAGGAACGAGCGGGTTGAGGGCGACAAGAACTCGTCGAGCATCCAGGTGCGACGCTCGTACGGCGGATAGACCGTCTTCAGGCCGGGGATGAGGGCCTCGCAGGCGTACGCCGCCGTACGCCGGTCGAACGCAACGAAGTCAGCGCGGGTCGCAGCAGCGGCCGCAGCCACCGTCTGACAGCGAGCGGTCAGGGCGGCGACATCGGTGAGCGGGTAGTTGGGGTACTCAACTGCGGCGTTGCGCAGCGGCACGACGTCGTGACCCCACTGGACCAATCGACGGCCGGTCATTGCGACGGTCAAGGCCACGGCAACCCCGGCCAACTGGGTCGACGAGAGTCGCGACCCACGCCGGTGGATAGGTCCCGTGATCCCGACGGGTTCGATCGCGTAGAGGAACCAGATTGCCATCGGAAGCGGAAGGAGAATTCGCGCCGCCGGATAGTAGGCGGTCGGCAGCCAGTCGCCCGACCGCGGAACCGACAAGATCACCAGGACCAGCGCGCCATTTGCGCCGATGGCGGCCACCCGCAACCATTGACGCGACCGTGCACTGACCGCCACGAGAGCCGCTATGGCGACCAGCGGAATCACGGGGCTGCGCCATATTTGGCTGCTGTAGGTCGCCAGGAACTCGGAGATACCACCGAGGTGATCGCTCAACCTGGCGATCGACGGCTCGAACCTGGGTGAGGGATGAAGGTTCTGGTTCGGGTGAGCGGCGTACCACCAGGCAGCGAAACCTTGCCAGAGCATCGCCGGTATGCCGACGATGACGAACTGCCTGAGTCGACGTAACCATGGCAGGCCATCGGCCAGGATTGCTCGTCCGGCGTAGAGAGCGACGGGCGCGATCAGCAGGATGGTGGAGTTGTCGATGAGCAGCGCGACGGCGCCGACGCCAATCGCAATGTACGGTCGCCACGTCGACCGGCGGGCGCCGAGCACACATGATGCAGAGATCGCCGCGATCGTCCTCCCGGCCGCGGTGTTGTAGGCGACGCTGAGGACGAGGTAGTCGCTTGGCAACAACGCGGGAATGCCGAGGGCAATCACCAGTAGTCCCAACTTCGCTCGGTGCCGGGCTGCCCAGGCCATCGTCGCCCACCCGGCGAAGTTGAACATCGCAATCGAAATCGGGAGCGACGTCGCCAGCCCAATGCCAAGTCGCCGGAGGAGCTCAGCCGGTATGGCCTCGATCGTCGTCCCGTAGGTCTGCCCCCAAAAGTGCGGTTGGCGGGGAATGCCACGGCCCCACGAGTGGGCGGCTGCCCACATCAGCGCCTGGTCCTCATTGACGTAGTAGCGAATCCACGTCGAGATCATGGCGAATTGCACAGCGAGCGTTGACGTGCCGGCTGCGATGACAAGCGCAATGGGTAGCACGCGTCGTGGCTGGGTTTGGTGCGCCGGATCGCTTGAAACTTGCCGGCGATCGGTGGTCACTCGCGTCACGCTAGCGAACGTGGCCAACGCACTACCGTGACGCGCATGACGTCCGTGAAGCTCCGCTCCGCGCAACAGACCGCGTCGGTGATTGGTGGTCATCGATGATCGCCCGGCCTGTGCCCCCGGTGCATCAGCGCTTCAGCCTTGAACCCCTCGGTCCGGAGCACAACGAGCGGGACCATGCGGCATGGATGAGCAGTATCGACCACATCCACGGACTGCCGGGATTTCAGGACGGTGAGTGGGGTAATGACCCGTGGCCGTACCCGATGTCGCTCGACGACAACCTGAACGACCTGGTCAAGCATCGCGAGGAGTTTGACGCGGGTATCGCCTTCGTCTACTCGGTGCTTGATCCGGAGACCGACGACGTGATTGGCTGCGTCTACGTCGACCCCGATGAGCGCGGCCCCGCCGAAATGGTGATGCGTTGTTGGACCCGAGTGAGCCACGCTCATCTCGAGGCCGAACTCGCTTCGACGGTGATCGAGTGGCTGGCCAACGATTGGCCGTTCGCGTCGGTGCGCACGCCGGGGCGCTGACGCCGGTGGGATGCGGCGGAGCGGGTGAGCGGTACTTCAGCAGGCCTCGGAGACCCCATCGGCGGTGATACCCGAGATGGCGTCGCCGAAGAGGCTGAACGTGAACCGCCACGTATCGCCGGCGGTGTTGGTGACCACGTCCATCGTCGTGCCGTCATCGCTGATCAGAAGGTCGGCAATGCGCTCGCGGGATACGTCGTCCAATGAGGCGAGGAACGCGTCGGTTGTCGAGCCGACCTGTGGGGTCCCGATCAGGAATGGGGTCTTTGTCGGGTCTCCCGGGGGCAGAAGCACTCCCAGATCGGGGTCTGCCCGGACTCCGAGCGACCACGTGAACAGGGTGTCGTCGTCGCCGAAGCCGAGTTGTAGATCGCCCCATTGCAACACCCTCACCATCTGTCCGGCCAGACAGTTTGTATCGAGGTTCGCGGGGTCTGACGGGTAGACGACATCGCCGGTGTCGGCGGTCGGTGTCCCGAACACGATTCGGAACATGCGAATCGCCTCGTCGGCCGTTGTCGTTCGGTACTGCAGATCGCCAAGTTGCTCGGCGATCAAGTCGAAGCCGACGGAGCACAGATTGCGGGCAAGTCCATCAGGCAGATCGTCGAGGTCGGTTCACCCGCAGATCTCCGCAGTGGGGTTGACCACCTCGATCCGGGTGCGCCAGGCCCCGTCGGCCCACTGAACGACGTGGACCGTCGTTGTCGTGGTCGTTTCGGCCGGCACACTCGGGTCACGTCGAAGGATCGCCCACCCGTCGACACAGGTGCTGATACCCCATGCCGGAGCGAGGTAGCCCGGGTCGATCGAGGCGATGTCTTTGAGGCGGCACACTGCTGGCGAACCGGTGGTCGACGGCAGCCGTAGCGCCTGCAACGTGCTCGACTGCACCCAGCCAACGACATCGCCGACGATCACATGGGTGAATCGATCGCCGCCGCCGACAAGGTCGATCGCCTGGATTGGAGTTCCCGCGTCGGCGGCGTACACATTGCAGCTGCCAGCCTTCAGATCTCTGAGAACCACCCACGGGGACCGCAACTCCTCAACGAGCGACGTTGGTGTGGTGACGCAGTACCGGGCGGTCAGCGGCTCCGTTGCCACCGTCGTGGGGGCTGCGCCTTCGCCGGCCAAGGTCGTTGCCGGAGCCTCGGCGACCGCGGCCTCTTGTAGTCCCAACTCCGCCAAGGACCAGACCGCTGCAGACGATGCTCCATTCGTGCGGAGCACCTCGACGTCGTCGGTGGTGATCGACGCAACGGTCACCGGTCCCTCGGCGACCTGGGCCCAGCTGGCCAACATCTCGGGGGGATCTCCCGGTGCGGCCCCAGGACGCGCCGACAATGTCATGAATGACACCGGGCGGGGATCGACGGGGGTTGACGACAACACCGAGCTCGACGAGCGGACTTCGATCCGATCTCGAGTGGAGGGCCAAGTTTCGGTACACACCACCGCGACGCGATCGGCATCGATAAACGACGGGGCCAGGCTCGTCACGTCGCAGCCGCGAAGGTCAGCCGGGATGCCGGTGTCGGAGCTATACACCCGCCACTGGGCCAATCCCAGGTCGGTCCACACACTGATCCAATTGCCGTCGGGACTCATGCGCAGCTCGCTGGGCATGTTCGACGGTTGCGGAGCGTTCGGGTTATCGCCGTCACGGCCACCGGCCCACAGCGTTGCCGGTTCGTAGGCCACAACTGTCGGAGGGGTGTCGCCGCCGACCTGATACGCAACAAGTTCCCATCCGGTGTCGGCATCCCCATACGTCGCGCCCGCTGGGCACCGGGCCCGGATGGCCATGACGACGCCCGAGGGTGAGGCCTTGACGAGCCGCGCCTCGGTCAGATCGGGGTGCAGCGGGGTACGGACACCTGCAAGATCGAGACGCTGAAGAGGCAGATTGGTGCACGTCGGTTTCAGGGCGAACCGTTGGTTCGGACCGGTGAGGTCGTCGCCCAAGCCGACCGCGGCGCCGTCGGTGAGTTGTTGCGGCCGAACCGGAATGATCTCGAGGCCGAAGGTACGAATCGGCTTGCCGTCAACGGTCCATTCCGTGGCAGACATTGCGGTTTGGTCCACGCCGAAGTACGTCGCCGGTGATGTTGGGAGATCGGCCAGTGGGGCGATGGCGCTCGATGTGGGGGCCGCGAGTGGGCCGGTCGTCGCGGTGGTCAAGCCGGATCCGAGGTTCCCGAGAGCCGTTGGCCGCTCGCGAGTGGCCAAAACGAGCACGCCGATCAGCAACACGAGAACTCCTGCGAGCACGCTCCATAGCAGCGTGCGTCGCGGGCGATCCGCTCGACCGTAGGCCCGCAAGATGCGGACCTCGATGTCGTGGGCAGTCTCGTCAGGAAGTTCCGACCACGGCATTTCCAGGAGCCGTCCGAGGGGTTCATGAGCCACGGCGGTCCTCCTGCAATAGTTGGGCGAAGGCTTGCCTCGACCGGGCCAGCAGTGTCTCGGTCGCCGGAATCGTGCGGCCAATGGTCTCGGCCACGTCGGCGATCGACAGGTCCTCGACGTATCGCAGTATCAGCACGGCCCGCGGCAGCCCTGGGAGCCGCCGCGAGGCGCGCAACGCCGCCCCGCTGTCGATCCGGCTCCAGTCGATGTCGATGACAGCGAGGGTTTCGTCGACCAACCCGACTCGGGCCAGAGCTCGTTCCTCGGACCGGCCGCGCCGACACCGGTCGAGAAACTTGCGGTGAGCGACCAGATTGATCCACGCCGGAGTCACCTGGCGGATCTGCCCCATGCGGGCGGCATGGGCCATGGCCAGGAACGATTCGCTCAAGAGATCCTCTGCGAGCCGACTGTCTCCGGCCGTCAACCGACACAAGCTGCGGTACACCGAGGGGTAGAGCGCGCGGTACGCGGCAGCCACGCCATCCTCGCTGGTCACCAACCAGGCGATCTCGGAGACAGATTCCACCCCCATATCTCACTACAACAGACACCCGGTTGTCTGCTTGTCGACAGAAAGTGGCGCCCCCTGCGTGTTCTTGGTCAAGAACACGCACCGTGAGTGCGAAAAGTGATCAAGAACGAGCGGCTGGTGGCAGCAGCCGTTGCAGCCGAGAACGCATCGTTGGCGCCGAAGCTGCCCCTCAGAACCGCTCATCGCCGTCGTCACATCCCTCTCGACGCGCACCTCCCCAAGTTGCTTCCGTACGCGAGGGGAATTGTTGCGTATTGGGGTGTGACGCTTGAGCGTTGCATGGAGGGTGCGCGATGGGTAAGGTGGGCAGCGCTCGTTCGAGCGCATCTGAGTTCCCCTGTCTGCGACAGCGTGAATGTCAGATGCTTTCCAGTTTCTCGCTGGCGGTGGGGATTTCCGTTCCAGGCGTTTCGTCCCGGACGCAACCACTCCCGACTCGGCCCCTCAGCTGCCAGCCCATTCCGGTTTTCGGAAAGTAGGTATGTGTGAGCGCGCAGACGCTTGACCACTCGGTCCTTGAAGGCAAGGACCGCGAGCAATTGGTCGCCATTGCCCAAGCCCTCGGCGTAAAGTCGGTAACCAGGGCGAAGAAGGCAGACCTGATTGCCAAGATCATTGAGCAGGCCGGTGGCGGTTCTTCGGAATCGGCCGCCGCACCTGCCGCACCTGCTGCCCCTGTAGAGGCATCGTCGACCGCCAACGGCGCCCGGCCGGCTTCCGGTCGGGCGAACGCAGGGCGGTCGAAGGCCAGTCGCTCAAGCGACGGCAACGGACTTGCTGCGTCGCCGGAGACCTCGGGCGAGCCCCAGGCTCAGTTGTCGCTCGGCGAAGCGACCGCAGTCGAGGCTCCGTCGGACGCCCCGGTGGCCGAGGCCGTCGCTGATGCAAGTGAGAATCCTGCACCCACACCGAAGCCCGCTCGCGGTCGTCGGTTTCCGCAGGCCGCAGCAGTGGTCGCCGATGGGGTGGCCTCGGCCGTAACGGCGGCCCCCGACGTCGTGCTCGGGGCCGACGGTGAGCCGCTTGCCGAGTGGGAGATTGCCCTGATGCAGTCGGGCGACTCGTCCGACACAACCGCCGACGGCGCAAGTGACAGCGACGGTGAGGGCGGTGGTGCCGATGGTGATGGAGACGGTGATGGCCGCAGCCGTCGTCGCCGTCGTCGCCGCGGCCGCAATCGTGACGACGCTCCCGGTGGCGACGGCGCCCCGGCCGACGGCGGTTCCGCCGAAGGCGCGGCAGCCGACCAGCCCCGCCCGCCCCAGCAACAGGCGCCTCGCAACGAGCAGGCTCCGCGACCCGAGCGCCAGGAACGTCCGGAGCGCAACTTCAACGACCGCAACGACCGTGGTGGACGCAACGATCGCAACGACCGCAACCGCAACCGCAACGACCGTGATCGCGACCGGTTCAACCAGGGCCGCGACCGTGGTGACACGTTCGAAGAGACCGACGGTCCGGTGTCGAACGAGCCGATCCAGGTGTCGGGCTACCTCGACCTGCGTGACGAGGGCTACGGCTTCTTGCGGGTCAAGGGCTATCTGCCGAGCCGCGAAGATGGCTACATCTCGGTCAAGCAAACCCGCCAGTACGGCCTGCGCAAGGGCGACCATGTGGTCGGCACCATGCGCCCGGCCAGCCCGAAAGAGAAGAACCCGGCCGTTCTCGACATCTTCACCGTCAACGGTGGCGACCCCGAGCGGGCGAAGGCGCGCCCTCGCTTCGAAGACCTGACCCCATTGTTCCCCGACGAGAAGCTGCATCTGTCGAACCCGCTCGACCCCACCGATATGACGGCGCGGATCATCGACTTGATCTCGCCGATCGGCAAGGGCCAGCGTGGTCTGATCGTTTCGCCGCCCAAGGCCGGCAAGACGACGATCATCAAGACGATCGCCAAGGCCATCGAACACAACAACCCCGAAGTCAAGCTGATGGTGTTACAGATCGACGAGCGGCCCGAAGAGGTCACCGACATGAAGCGCACCGTCAAGGGTGAGGTCATCGCGTCGACGTTCGATCGTCCGAGCGAAGAGCACACCCATGTCGCCGAACTTGTCATCGAGCGGGCCAAGCGGATGGTCGAAGCCGGCCAAGACGTCGTCGTCATTCTCGACGGCATCACCCGCCTGTCGCGGGCTTACAACCTCGCGGCACCCGCCAGCGGCAAGATCCTCTCGGGTGGTATCGACGCCGGCGCGTTGTATCCCCCGAAGAAGTTCTTCGGTGCGGCTCGCAACATCGAAGAGGGCGGCTCGCTGACCATCCTCGCCACCTGCCTGGTCGACACGAACAGCCGCATGGACGAGGCAATCTTCGAGGAGTTCAAGGGCACCGGCAACATGGAATTGCGGCTCGACCGCAAGCTGTCGGAGCGGCGGATCTTCCCGGCGATCGACGTCGACGCCTCGTCGACCCGTCACGAGGAATTGTTATTCGACCGCAAGCAACTGCAACTCGTGTGGAAGCTCCGTCGGGTGCTCTCGGGTCTGGCGGCTGACGGCAATGCCGGCCCCGGTCTCGAGTTGTTGATCGATCGATTGAAGTCGTTCCGCACGAACGACGAGTTCCTCAGCGAGATCGCCAAACAACCGTCGATGTGACGGATAGTCCGCAATTTGTGAGTAAATCTTGACGAAAAGTGGTCGTATAACCGCATGAAGTCGATATAGGTTCTCCCGTCTACCCCGCGGGAGGACCTATGCCGGTCAGTCAGGCCGATGTCGCACACCTGCTTCGGCGCGTCGGTTTCGGCGCCACCGAAGCCGAACTCAATGCGCTGAGTCCGTTGTCGCTGAGCCAGGTCTACACCAAGGCTCTCGCCGTGCGCGACAAGTCGCCGACCCCACCATCGGCGGTGAACGACCCGGCGTTGGGCACTCTGGAGTGGGAGCGGATCAACGCGATGAAGAACTGGTGGACCGACCGAATGGTCGCCACCTCTGCGATCGATACCTCCAAGCCGTCACCGCTCGTCGAGAAGATGGCGTTGTTCTGGCACAACCACTTCGCCACCTCCGGCGACAAGTGTTACAACGGCCGGGCAATGTGGGAGCAGAACCTGCTGTTCCACACCCAGGGCACCGGCAACTTCCGCACGTTGTGCAAGGCGGTGTCGATCGGCACGGCGATGCTCAACTACCTCGACAACGAGTCGAACACCAAGTGGTCGCCGAACCAGAACTTCGGTCGCGAGCTGATGGAGCTGTTCATGCTCGGCGTCGGCAACTACACCGAGTCCGATGTGGTCACCTCCGCGGCCGCCTGGTCGGGACACGGCGTGCAGTACGGCACCAACTGGAACCTGACCACCTACCTCTTCCGTCCGGAGTGGCACGACACGCAACTCCGCCCGTTCCTGGGCAAGACCCAGGTGTGGAACGGCCCACAGATCATCGACTGGATTCTCGACAACCCGGCCACTCGGACGATCGCCGCCAAGTTCATCTGTCGCAAGCTGTGGACCTGGCTGGTGCACCCCAACCCGGCCGACAACATCGTCAACGATTTGGCCGCGATCTTCATCTCGAACAAATGGGCGATCATGCCCGTGCTCAACGCCATGTTCCGGCGGGCCGAATTTTGGTCGGCAACCGCCCGCAATGGTCTGGTCCGTACCCCGGTGGAGTACATGGTCGCCGCGGGGCGCGGCGTTGGCGTTGGCTCGGCCACTCTTCATCCGCACTGGTGGGATGCGATGGGTCAGTCGCTCTTCTACCCCCCGAACGTGTCGGGATGGCGACCGAACGACTATTGGATCTCGACCTCCGCGGCCACCACCCGCGCCGACTTCGCCGAGAATCTCTACTGGCAGGCGAGCAACCCGAGCGGGCCGCTGCCAAACCTGTGGAAAGACATCGTCAACGACGATCTTGCTCCGGCGCAGCGGCCCGACCCGACCACCGTGGTGACCAAGGCGTTCCGCCGGATGGGTGTTCCGAACCCCGCACCCGAGACTGTGACTTCGTTAGTGGCTTGGTGCGTGGCCAACCGCCACCAATGGACCAGTGCCGAACCGTGGAGCCACTGGGGCGAACGCGCCCACCTGTTCCGCCTGGTGTTGACGAGCCCCGACATGCAGATGGCCTGAGGAGACAAACGAGATGACGATGGACCACGAGTTTTCCGATGCCATGCGACGTCTGTCGGTCGCCGATGACGGCCCCACCGCCTGGAGCCGTCGCCAGTTTCTCATTCGCGCGATGGCCGCCACCGGGGGCTTGACCGCCGCCGGAATGGTCGGACGGATGGGTTCCGCCCACGCTCAGGAGGTTGGGGGCCCGCCGGCCCCACCCGAGGCGGTCAACCCCGCGGTGTACTCCCCGGCGACGCCCGAACTGGTTGCCCCGACAGAACTGCTTCCCGTTGCCCCTCAGGCCGCGCCGGTAATCGGCGAGGCGGGTGTCCCGGTCGGCCAGTTGTTGATCATCCAACTTGGAGGGGGGAACGACGGCCTGAACACGCTCGTACCTATCGCCGGATCGCTCGGCACCGACTACCGCGCCTACCGAGGCCAGGTGGCGATCACCAATCCCATCGCGCTCAACGATCCGCTCAGCGGGGCCGCAACCGGGTTCGGATTGCACCCGAACCTGCCGTATCTCGCCCAGTTGTATGCCCAGGGCCAGGTCTCGATCGTCCGTGGCGTCGGCTACGCCGGCTCGACCCTGAGCCACTTCGACACGACCGCCACATGGATGGCGGGCACCGCGGCCAACGGCCCGCCGAACACGGGCTGGCTCGGCCGTTGGCTCGATACGTTCCCGACCCCCGGGCCGTTCGACGCCATTCAGATCGGATCGTCCATCCCGCTGCACCTGGTCGGGGCAACCCGCAAGGCATCGTCGCTGCCGCCCCATGAGCCGTACTTCGGCACATCGGCCGACGCCAGCGACCAGCTCGCCTACCGGCAGTTGGCGGCCGCCTCAACGACTCCGAGCTCGCGTGGGCCGCTGGCCGACCGGATGAACGCCGCGTTCGCCGGCGCGATGCGGATCAACTCAACCGCCCTGCCGCTGTACTCGCAACCGGCGCCCCTCGGATCGAACGACTTGGTCGGCGGCCTGCGCTTGGCGGCCCGTCTCTTCAACGCCAATCTCGGCGTCCGGGTGATCAGCGCAGGGCACCATGACTTCGACCAACACGACGAAGAGTTGGGTACTCACGGCGACCGGCTGACGGTTCTCAACGCGGCGATTGCCGCGTTCTTCGCCGAGTTGAGCCCCGCCCAGGCCAGTCGCACGACCGTGATGACGTTCTCGGAGTTCGGTCGTAAGCCGTGGGCCAATGCCTCGCGCGGCACCGACCATGGCAAGGCCAGCTGCCTGTTCGTCATCGGTCCTCAGGCCGCAGGTGGATTGGTCGGCGATCATCCCTCACTTGCCGGACTCGGGCAGTGGGACGACATGGAAGCGACCACCGACTTCCGCCGGGTCTACGCCTCGATCCTGCAGACCTGGCTCGGCGCCAACCCCACCTCGATCCTCGGCGGCACCTACGCCCCATTGCCCATCCTCCGCGGCGGGCCTCTGTAAGTGTTCGGGACTGGCCGCCGTTCGCTGGCGCTCTCTTTGGCCGCTCCCTCACGGCTCGCTACGCCTGGCGGCGCTTTACGCTCGCGGCTCGACGGGCCACTGGTTTCGGGTGGTGGCGCCATGGGTGTGCGTGCCGGCTTGCCCGGTAGAGTGGATGGGCCTGAATGGCACGGACAGCCGGCAAGTGACCGACGTCCCCTTCGCTCTTGGAGAGTTGAACTATGCAGATGGAAATCCAGCCCAAGTACGGCGAGCTCGTCGTGCGCTGCTCATGCGACAACGTGATCGTCACCCGCTCCACCAAGCCTGGTGAGATCCGTGTCGAACTCTGCAACGAGTGCCACCCGTTCTTCACCGGCAAGCAGAAGCTCGTCGACACCGGCGGCCGGGTCGAGCGCTTCAACAAGCGGTACGGCGAGCGCAAGAACAAGGCCTGAGCCAACCGCGGCCGATCGCCGCACAAGACTTCGGAAGAACCCCGGCCTCGCGGCCGGGGTTCTTCTTGTTCTTCACGTTCTCTTCATGTCAATTTTGTTACAACTGTTACGAAAGCTGTGCTATCGTCGTCCCTGGGCGGGTGTTGAGGCGGAAGTCATGCACGGCGGAGGAGAACAACGTGCCCAGTAGTCCCGAAGACATTCGGCACCTGCTGCGACGGTCAGGTTTTGTCGCGAAGGATGCCCGAGTTGCGCAGCTGGCGGCCCTTGATTGGTCAGCCGCGGTCGAAGCGGTGCTCGACACCAGCGTGAGCCCACCCGACAACCCACCTGCTTTTCTGACCTATCACGACGATGGTCAGAGTTACGAGCAGTATCAGACCGCGGTGTGGTGGTGGATTGATCGGATGGTCGCCAGCCCGGCCCCCATCGTCGAGAAGATGACCCTGTTCTGGCACGGCCATCTGACGTCGTCGTGGAGCAAAGTGTTCCACACCCAGTCGATGGTCAACCAGAACCGCTTTTACCGCGCCAACGCGCTCGGCAGCTTCGTGACCCTCTGCCAGGGCATGGCCATCCAGCCGGCGATGCTGGAGTACCTCGACAACGCCAGCAACCGCAAGGGCGAACCCAATCAGAACTTTGCTCGGGAGCTGATGGAGTTGTTCATGATGGGGGTGGGCAACTACACCGAGGCCGATGTCGACGCCGCGGCCCGAGCCTGGACCGGCCACACCTTCAACTACGACGATCCGAATCGGGCCTACGTCTTCGATCCCACCGAGCACGACTTTGGCAACAAGACGTTTTTCGGGCGGACCGCCAACTTCGACGGGCCCGACATCATCACCGAGATTCTGACGACCAAGCGCTCGGTGGTCGCCCGGTTCATGGCCAACAAGCTGTGGGAGTTCTTCGTCTATCAGCGGCCGGCACCAGCGGTCCTCGACCCCCTTGTCGCTGCGTTCGAGGCGAATCTCGACGTGAAGGAACTCCTGCGGGCGCTGTTCAATCACCCCGAGTTTCTCGGTGTCCAGGCCCGCCAAGGCCTGGTCCGCTCACCGGTGGAGTACGTCGTGGCAGTACTCAGTGGGTTGAACCGGGGGGCAGAAACCTTCCATCCGGAATGGTCGCTCGAAAACATGGGCCAGGAGCTGTGGAACCCGCCGAACGTCTCGGGTTGGCGTCCGAATGGCTATTGGGTGAACACGAGCGCGTTCACCGCCCGAGGTGAGTTTGCCCAGAACGTCGGGTCGAGGCTTCGTGAGGAGAAGTTCTGGGACGACGTTCCCACCATGACGCCCGAGGTCGCCACCGATCGTGCTGCGGCCACTTTTGGTATCTCGCTCTCGGCAACGTCGCGCCAGGCGATCCTGAACTGGTTCGCCGCGTCGCGAGCCGTTCCCAATCAAGGCTGGTCCGAGTCTTGGAGTCTGTTCGTTCTCACGCTGCTCGCGCCCGAGCTGCACACGGCCTGAAGGAGCCCGACATGCCTGTTCGTCTTCACGTTCCGCGTCACCACGATTCCCTCGAGTCGGTCGATGCCCGCCGTCTGCTCTCGGTCGATGACAACGACCCCGGCGGGTGGAGTCGCCGCAAGTTCCTGCAAGCCGTGGCCTACGGCGTGGTCGGAGGGGTGGCGGTCAATGCCCTCGACTCATCGCTGATTCCTGGGATGCTGCCCGGTCAGCTTCGTGACGCGTGGGCGGCCGCCCCGGTCGGTCCGACCGACGGAATTCTGGTGGTCATCGTCATGTTCGGCGGGAATGACGGCCTCAACACCCTGGTGCCCTACGCAAACGGCGACTACTACCGCATCCGCGGCGGGCTTGCGATCCCCCGAAACCAGGTGTTGGCCCTCGACGGCAATGTCGGGCTCAACCCCAATCTGACGTTCCTCAAGTCGATGTACGACGTTGGCCAGGTGGCTGTCGTGCAGGGAGTCGGTTACCCGAACCCCGACCGGTCTCACTTCTCCTCGATGGCGCACTGGATGAACGGACGAGCCGGCACCGGAGCGCCGACCAGCGGGTGGGTCGGGCGCTGGTTGGACGGCATGAGCGACTTCGACGCATTCCGCGCCGCCACCGTGAGTACCTCGGTTCCGCTCCACATGGTCGGCAACGTTCGTCGGGCGACCGGTATCCCCGAGTACGGCGGCGCGTTCGGCTCGTCGGACGAGGAGTGGGAGCAACGGTTGTACGCCGGCGTTCGGGGCTTCTCGGCCGGCGGGTCGGGCCGAGGACCGTGGCACGATGCGATTGCTCGTACTGAACGCGAGCAACTCGACGTTGCCCAGGCTGTGAGCCCGTTGTTCGTCGCACCGTTGCCCGAGTCCGAGATCGTCAAGAAGCTCACGCTGGCCGCCCGGCTGATCAACGCCAACATCGGCCTACGCGTCGTCGACGTGGGCTGGGGTGACTTCGACAGTCACGACGACCAGCCCGGCATGCATCCCGACCGCATGGCGGAACTCGACGAGGGGCTCCGGCAGTTCTTCACCGGTCTCGACGACGCCTATCGCGACAGAGTCACGGTGATGACCATCTCGGAGTTCGGCCGTCAGCCATACCCGAACGACTCGCTCGGCACCGACCACGGCACGGCCAGCTGCCTGTTCGCCATCGGCTCAGGCATCAAGGGCGGGCTGTATGGCCAGCAACCGGGCCTGTCGGGCTTGGAGCAGTGGGAGGGGCTCGCCCACCACGTCGACTTCCGCAGCGTCTATGCCACCGTGCTCGACGGCTGGATGGGAGGCGGAGCCGACGATGTACTCGGCGGTTCGTTCCCCCGGCTCGGGTTCTTCAAGAACGGTCCCGGCCAGGGAAGCGGTGGCGTGCTGACGCCTGCGCCTCCGGCACTGTCGGGCGACTACGTGCCGCTCCAACCGTTCCGTCTGTTCGACTCGCGCAACGGCATCGGCGGGCGGCGAACCCCACTCGGCCCGGGCACGACGGCCGAAATCGAGACCTATGGCCGCGGTGGCATTCCGACCGAAGGGGTCACTGCGGTTGCCTTGAACGTCACCGCGGTGGGGGCGACGGCCGCGAGCTACTTCACGGTATGGCCGGCGCGTGAAACCCGCCCGACGGCATCATCGTTGAACTTCACCGCTCGTCAAACCGTGCCCAACCTGGTCGTCATGAAGCCGGGCGTTGGTGGTCGTATCTCGATCTGGAACGAGTCGGGCGAGGTGCACGCGTTGGCCGACGTGGTCGGCTACTTCCGCGAGAGCCCGAACGACCGGTTGCTTTCGCTGCAACCCGCTCGGCTGCTCGATACCCGCAACGGAGTCGGGGCGCCGAAGGCCAAGGTCGCCGCCGGCGGCACCGTCGGGCTGACCGTCACCGGGGTCGGCGGCGTGCCGGCCACCGGAGTTGACGCGGTGGTGCTCAACGTCACCGTCGACGGAGGAACGGCCGAGAGCTACCTGACGGTATGGCCCAATGGCGAGGCGTTGCCGAATGCATCGAGCCTCAACTTCACGGTCGGTCAGACGGTACCCAACCTGGTGATCGCCAAGGTGGGTGAAAGTGGCAAGGTCAACATCTTCAACGCGTTTGGCCAGGTCAACATTATTGCCGATGTCGTTGGGTGCTTCACCGCGCAAGCCCTTGGTCGCCACAAGCCCGTCGGGCCCGAGCGTATTCTCGACACTCGCAACAACATCTACCGCAACGGTGTGTTGACCAACCAGACATTCACGATGGCGGTCGCCGGCCGAGCCGGAGTTCCCGCTACGGCGACGGCAGCAATCCTCAATGTCACGGTGGCGGCACCGACCACAACGAGCTTCTTGACGGTGTGGCCGAGCGGGCAGCCGATGCCGACGGCGTCGAGCCTGAACTACACCGCGGGGCTCACCGTGGCCAACCTCGTGATGGTCAAACTCGGACCAGACGGGGCGATCAACCTGACCAACGCGTTCGGCACCACCCACGTCATCGCCGACGTCGTGGGCTACTTCGAGTAGCGCGCGTCGATCGGTTCTAGGCTGACGTGGTGACTTCGCCCGCTGCGCCGGCCGCCGACCCCGCTCGTCGGAGCCGCCTGCTGGCCGTCAAGCTGTCGGCCCTTGTTCGCGACCACGCCGGTGACGCGACGGTGGAGCCGGGGGTGTGGCCGGGTGGCGCAGCGCTGGTTCGCAACGGCGAGGCGTGGGTGTTGGCCGACGATCACCCGGAGCGGGCTTTGGGCCCAGCGCTCGCGTGGAGTCGCCAGCAGGGTGCGACCCATCTACACGTGTTGGCCGAACGATCGACGGGCATCCTGGCCCGCCGCGCCGCGCTGTTCGCCCACCCGCCCGAGATCTGGCATGTCGAGGGGCGCACGTTGCTCGCGGCCCTCACCGAGCCGTATCCGTCGGCCGTCGAGGTTCCCGCGGCGATGCAAGCACTCCGTCAGTTGATCATCGACGGCGGTGCCGATCCGGTCGAGGAGCATGGTGTGTTGGTCGGCGAGGTCTACGGACTTGAAGTCTGCCGAGTGATGATCGACGAATTCAACGGCGAGGCTCGTCTGGAGGTTGGCGTCGGAGCGCACGATCGCGAGGCGTTTGCGCTGCTGCACGGCAATGTTCCAACGCTCGACGCGCTGGCGCGAGTAGTTGGCACGATTACCGAGCATCGCCGCCCCGGCGGCGCCGGACACCCGCTGAACCGGCTCGGAGCCGAGCGACGGCTGCGGGCGTCGATCATCGCCGAGCCCGGTCTCGTCGGCGCGTCATCGTTAACGGTGGCTCCGCCGCCGGTGCCCCGGGTCAGCCTCAAGATTCCGATTCCCTGTATCGCCGAGGGAGTCTCCTGTACCGGTGAGCCGACAGTCGTCGTTTCCTCGGTGGGGATCGACCTCGACCTGGTGCCGTTTGCCGCCGACGCCCGCGCTGCGCTCGGCGATCCGTCGGCGACGTTGGTGCTCGCGGTCCCGCCGCGCGACATCCATGCGGTGACAACGTGGGCTGCGGCGCAGCTCACCAATCCGGCGACCGTCGTGGGAATCGACCTGCCGACCGGCTGAGTCCGCCGGTCCACCGCCACCGACCGGCGGGGTGGCCGGTAGCCTCGCCAGTCAGTGTTTGAGCGATTGCAGGGTCTGGAAGACGAGTTCGCCGAAGTCGAGGCGCAGCTGTCGGACCCGGTGGTGATCGCCGATGCGTCCCGGCTGCGTGAAGTGTCGCGTCGCTACAAAGAAATCACACCGCTGGTCGAGTCGTATCGTGCCCGTCGGGAGCGAATGGCTGATCTCGACGAGGCCCGCGAGTTGTTCGCTGGCTCGACCGGTGACGACCGTGAGATGTGGCGCGACGAGATCAACGCCGCCGAGGCCGACATCTCCCGCCACGAGGAAGACATGCGCCTGTTGTTGCTGCCACGTGACCCCAACGACGGCAAGGCGGTCATCGTCGAGATCCGAGGCGCCGAGGGTGGTGAGGAAGCCAACCTGTTCGCTCGCGACCTGTTCGAGATGTACCGCGGATACGCATCTCGCCGCGGTTGGAGCACCGAAGTACTTTCCAGCGACCCCTCTGACCTGGGCGGAGTCAACCAGGTCACCTTCGTGATCAAGGGCTCCGACGCGTGGAGCGGAATGAAGTTCGAAGGCGGTCCGCACCGGGTGCAGCGCGTGCCGGTGACCGAAAGCCAAGGTCGCATCCACACGTCTTCCGCAACAGTGTTGATCCTTGCCGAGGCCGAGGAGGTCGACGTCGACATCGACCCGGGCGACCTGCAAATCGACGTGTACCGCGCCTCGGGCCCGGGCGGCCAGGGCGTCAATACCACCGACTCGGCGGTGCGGATTACCCACAAGCCGACCGGCCTCGTCGTTGCGATGCAAGACGAGCGCAGCCAGTTGCAGAACCGGGCGCGGGCGATGACGGTGCTGCGGGCCCGGCTGTTGAAGCTGCGCGAAGACGAGCAGAACGCCGCGTTGTCGATCGAGCGTCGCGCCCAGATCGGTGGCGGCGGACGCGGCGAGAAGATCCGCACGTACAACTACAAGGAAAATCGGCTCACCGATCACCGCATTGGGTTCACGATTTACCGCTTGCAAGATGTGCTCGTGGGCGATCTCGATGCCGTCGTCGAGGCGTTGGCCACCGATGAACGCGCCCGCCAGTTGGCCAACGAAGACTGAGTCCGGTTTCCCACGGTGGCGAGCGACTTGGGTCGGGCTGATGACGGCACGTCGACCTGGCGCGAGCTGTGGGTCGAGACCACCGGCCGCCTCGATGGCGAGTCGCAATGTGCCCGGTGGCTCTGCGAAGAGGCGAGCGGGGCCGAAGGCGCCGAGTGGTTGACCGTGCTCGACGTCGCCGTTGGGGAGCGGGCGGTGGCTCGTCTTGACGCGATGGTTGCCCGGCGGTTGGCCGGAGAACCGTTGCAGTACGTGCTCGGTCACTGGGCATTCCGCCACCTCGATTTGATGGTCGACCGGCGAGTGCTGATCCCGCGGCCCGAGACCGAGCAGCTCGTCGATCTCGCCCTTGACCTGCTGCGGTCGGTACGGGTCTCGCCCGGAATGTCTCGTCGCGTCGTTGACGTCGGGACGGGGTCGGGGGCGATTGCCCTGTCGTTGGCCGACGAGCTGCCGCTCGACGGGACCGAGATCTGGGCCACCGACATCTCGCCCCAGGCCCTCGATGTCGCCCGAGCGAATCTCGCCGGGCTGGGTCGCGCCGCGGCGAACGTCACGATGGTCGAAGGCTCGTTGTTCGACGGACTACCGCGGTCGCTTCGTGGCACCATCGACTTGGTGGTCAGCAACCCGCCGTACGTTGCGAGGGGCGACGCAGAATTGGAACAGATCGTCGGTGACTGGGAACCATCGTTGGCGTTGTTCGGCGGCGACGATGGGCTCGACATCATCCGCGCGTTGCTCGCCGAGGCAGCGGAGTGGCTCCGGCCCGGGGGTTCGCTCGTCGTCGAATTCGGATCGCCGCAAGGCTCGAGCGTGCGTGAACTCGCGCTCGCCGCGGGCTACGTCGATGTGGGTATCAAGCGGGACTACGCCGGGCACGATCGTTACCTGATTGCGCGGTAACCGTCACAAGCAGATCCACATACTTGAGTTCATGCGTCGCCTCGGTGTTGCCGTGTTGCTCGTGTCGGTCGGAATCTGCGTCGGTGGTGGCGTCACGGGAGCCCAGGATCTCGGTTGTGATGAGGTGGTGCGCGACCCCGGCGGGGCCCTCGACGATCGCGCTGCGGTCGAGTCGGCGGTCGCGGACCTGGCGGCAACCCACGGTCTGCGAGTACGAGTTCGGGTCGAGTCGAGACTCGATGCCGGAGTCGACGCACGGCGTTCACCGGCATGTGGGCGGGCAGATCGCCCCGGCGGTCGGTGAGGCGCCGGCAGTGGCCGAGTCTCCCGCCTATCAAAATCCCGCCCCAGTGCTCGTCGACAACAACGCCGGGTTCCAGCCGGTCGATGACAACTCGTCGAGCTTCCCTGGCTCGCCCGATGACGGCGGTGGTGCCTTCGGTGGCATCATCGCCATCGGCGTTCTCGGCGTGATCGGGGTCGGCATTGCCAAGGCGGTCTGGGGGGGCTCCGTCGGTGGCAGAACGCTGGGCCGGCGCCAAAGCTTCGACCAGGGAATGGCTGCCGGCACCATGTTCAACGATCAACGCCATCGTCCGCACGACAGCTCGCTTGGTAGTGGCCACGGCGGGGGCATCGGCGGTGGAGGAGACTCCGGCGGCGGCTTCAGCGGAGGCGGAGGCGGCGGAGGCGGCAGCACGTCCTGGTGACAGCCACCTGGCCGAGACAGACCGCCAGCCGACCGTCAGCCGAAGTGGGCGATGACTTTGGCGAGGACGCGGTCTTCGGTGGAGGCGCGATCGCCGTCGGCGTCGGCGACGCTGCGGGCCGCGGCGACGAGTTCGGACCGTAGGACGCGGCTCGAGATTCGGTTGTCGATGTCGCTGATCAGGGCGGCAACGCCGCCATCGGTCGTCTCGGCGGCCCGGACGCGAGCTACGGCGGGGCCGTAACGGTTGGCCAACGAGAACGTGTCCGACTCCCACTCGTGGTCGTCGGTGAACGACTCGATCTCGTCGCTTTCGTCGAGCCGCAGCTTGCGGTCGGCGCGCATCACAAGGATGAGCAGCTCCAACGCCGCGGCATGGTCGTCGTCCTCCGTCGCGTGGACGGCAACACCGGCATAGAGATCACGAAGCTCGGGCAACATCGCTCGCAACGTAGCCGGTCTCAGGCCTCGATGCCCAGGGCACGGCGAATGAAGTCGAGCTGCAGGTGCAAAAGGTTCTCGGCGACCACCTCTTGGGGGGTCATATGGGTGACTCCTGACAAGGGCAACACCTCGTGGGCGCGGCCCGCGGCGAGCAGCGCCGAGGAGAATTGCAGGGTGTGGGCGGCGACCACGTTGTCGTCGGCCAGGCCGTGGATGAGCATCAGCGGCCTGGTCAGCAGTCGGGCGTCGGGGAGCAATGATGATTGGTTGTAGACGGCTGCATCGTCGTTCGGGTCGCCGAGGTAACGCTCGGTGTAGTGGGTGTCGTAGAGCCGCCATTCGGTGACCGGTGCACCGGCAACGGCCGCGTGGAACACGTCGGGACGGCGGAGCACCGCGAGCGCAGCCAGGTACCCGCCGAAGCTCCACCCGCGGATCGCGACCCGTGAGAGGTCGAGCTGAGGGATCTCCAGCGCAGCGAGTTGAAGCGCTTCCACCTGGTCGTCGAGTACCCCTCGGGCCAGATCGCGATACACCCCGCGCTCCCATGTCGAACCCCGCCCGGGGGTGCCTCGGCCGTCGACAATGACTACGGCGAATCCCTGGTCGGCAAACCATTGCGATGACAGATATGCCCCGGCCGATGCGGTCACCCGCTGGGCATGGGGGCCGCCGTAAGGGTCCATCAGTACCGGCAACTTGGCGTCGGCATCCGCGCCGCTGGGCAGCAAGACGGCGGTCGCCAGCCGGCGCGGCCCGAGGTGGAGGATGCGAACGTTCGGGGTGACGAGCGGTGCCTCGGCGTGGTTGGTGATCGCGACGAGTGCGCCCCCCGGCCGGCGAATCTGAATGCGCGGCTGGGGTGAGCTCAGCGTTTGTGACCGGACGACCAGCGACGTTCCGCCAGCGACAGCGGAGTGCACCCCGGCATCCGAGACGACTTCGGTGACCCCGGCGGCCGTCCACTCATAGATGCCGGTTCCCGTCGCGTCATCGATCGGGTTGGCCGACACCAACACGCTTGCCGCCGCGATGCGGATGATCGAGCGGACCTGCAGGTCGACGGGAGTCACCGCCACGCCATCGACTATCAACCGCCGCGACCCCCACCGATCGGCCAGGGTGACGAGACGACCGTCACCCAATCGTCCGGGTCCGCCCGAGTACAACTCGACCCATTGGTCATCGGTGTCGCGCCACACTTCGGTGGTGGTTCCGGTTGTCGCGTCGCCGCGCAGCACGACCACCGCCCGTTGATCGCGGGACTGGACCGTCAGCAACACGTGGCCGGGGCCGTCCCATGAGACGCGGGCCAGATAGGGGAACGCCGATCGGTCCCACGTGACCTGGGTCCGGTCGCCGTCAATGGCGAGAATCCACAGCTCAACCAGGGCGTTGTCGGTACCCGCCGCCGGATACGGATGCTCCCGGGCGGGCTGGGAGGGCTGGGCCGGATCGGCGATAAACCACCGGGTGACCGGCGACGTATCGACCCGACAGGCGGCGATCATCGACCCATCGGGCGACCACCAGTAGCCGCGGCTCTGGTTCATTTCCTCCGCGGCGATGAAGTCGGCCTGGCCCCAGGTGACGTCGGGATCCTCGTCGCTCGCCAGCTCCCAACTCGACCCGTCGAGTTCGGCGATGCGCAACGACCGGCTACTGGCATAGGCGATTCGCTGGGCCAACGGGTCGGGTCGGGGATCGAACACCGGGCCGTCGACGGCGATCTCGCGGCTGGTTGCGCTGACCAGCCCGGCGGCAAACAGCCGACCCGACAGGGCAAAGGCGGCGACCGTGACCTGTGAGTCGGTGGCGTAGCCGACGACTCCGCCAGCGGACTCGCGCGCCCGCTCGCGGCGGGCCCGTTCTTCGGCCGGAAGGTCTTCGTCGGTGCCACCGAGGAGTACATGCGGGTCGGCGACCAGTGTCTCGACCCTCGTTGCGGGGTCGAGGACCCACAGGCAGTTGACCGCATCGTTGCCGCCGCGCGATCGCACGAACACCACGCGCCGGTCGTCGGGCGAGATGGTGAAGGTCCGTGGTTCGCCGAGGGTGAGCCGGCGCGTGCGGGCGTACTGGCGAGGAAACGTGTCCGCCGGAGTGGCTGCGGCGGTCACGGCTCCACCAGGATCTTGGCGTGGGCGTCGGGGTTGGCGAGGTCGGCGAACGCCTGGGGAACTCCCTCAATGGTCACCGAACCGGTCAGCCACGGCGACAGGTCGACGCGGCCTTCGGCGATGGCGGTGAGGGCACCCGAGAATTCCATCGGCTCGTATCCGAGCACGAACTGCAGGTTGAGTTCCTTGCCGATGCCGAGCATCGGATGAATCGTGTCGGTCTGCATGCAGGCTCCGACGATCAAGATTCGTGCCCCGCGTGGAGCCAAGCGCATCGCCTGCTCGATCATGCCGGGCACGCCGACGGCTTCGAAGATCACGACCTGGGTGGAGTTGCCGACCTTGCGCCACGCCTCGATCGCGGTGGTCTCGTTCGGGTCGACGACCACGTCGGCGCCGAGTTGCTCGGCCAGCGCCCGGCGCATCGGGGAGAAGTCGGCGGCGACGATCGGGCCGATGCCGCGCATTTTCAGCTCGGCGATGACGGCGAGTCCCACCGGGCCGAGGCCGAGGATGATCGCCGAGTCGCCGGTTGCGATGCGGCTCTTTGCCACCGCATGGACGCCCACGGCGAGTGGCTCGGTCAAGGCGGCCATGCGGGCGGTCAGCCCAGCGGGGACCTTGATCCCGAGCATCTCGTTGAGCACCATCTGTTCGGCGTATCCGCCGTTGTAGACGTTCGAGAACCCCAGGGCGTGAACCCCGTTGGTATCGAAGGCGATCGGCAGCGAGACGATCAGATCGCCGACGGCCAGGTTGGTGCAGTCGGGCCCCAGTTCGACGACTTCGCAACAGAACTCATGACCCATCACCATGTCGACGCCGGGTTGGAACGGGACCGGTTGCATCGGGTCGGGCGGGGCGTCACCGGCCAACTCGTCGGACAGGCGGCGTGCCTCGGCCCCGTGTTTGACCAGGTGGAGATCGCTGCCGCAGATACCGCAGGCCAGCACCTTGGTGAGGACCTGGCCCTGGCCGGGAGTTGGATCGGGTAGGTCATCGACTCGCAGTTGCCAGTCCTTCATCACCGCAGCGCGCATGGGGCCGATGGTACGCCGTTGCGCTATCGCGAGAACTCTCGTACTGCGTCGACGATCACGGCCCATCCGGCGTCTGCGTCGATCGTTTCGATCACCTCGCAATTCGCAGCCGGTCGTTCGATCAGGGATCGGTCGTCGATCAACGTCATTCCGACGGTGTGCCGTCCCGCAGTCTCGACGGTGACGTGGGCCGATGTCGTGGTGAACAGGTGCGGGTGGGTCAGGGCCATCACCGCGCACGGGTCGTGGACCGCAGCTCCACGCATGTTGTCGTGGCGGCTGACGTAGGTGCCCGAGAAGAACTCGAACAACTCGGCGAACAGGCCGCCGAGGTGGCCGGACACGGCGCGGACCTCCGCAATCCGCTCGGGGGTCGCTTGGAAATGGTGGGTGACGTGCAGGCCAGCCATGATCAGCGGGCCGCTGTATTCGAACACCATCGCTGCGGCGTCGGGGTCGCACCAGATGTTGAACTCGGCGGCGGCGGTGCGGTTGCCGAACCGTCCGCCACCCATCAGCGAGATCCCGGCAATCCTGCTGCCTAGGTCGGGAGCGGCCCGTAGGGCAAGGGCGATGTTGGTCAGCGGCCCGGTGGGCACCAGCCAGATTCCCTCGGTCGCCCGACACGTCTCGATGATGAAACCGACCGCGTCCGTGCTGGTAGGCGGCCTCGACGGGTCGGGCAGGGGTGGCCCGTCGAGGCCGCTCTCGCCATGCACATACCCAGCGTGACGGGCTGGGGCGACCAGTGGGCGCTCGGCCCCCGAATGAAGCGGCACGTCCGTCCGTCCGAGCAGATCGAGCACGATCAACCCGTTCCGGGTGGTCAACGACAGCGGCGCGTTACCCCCGACGGTCGTTACCCCGACCAGATTCGTGTGACGGGCCGCCACCAACAGAGCAATCGCATCGTCGTGCCCCGGGTCGCAATCGACGATGATCGACGGCCGGGTGGTGCTGGCCAAGGCAGCGGATTCGGTCATCGACGGAAACTACCGCTTGCGGGCGAGTTACTCGGCGTGCAGAGTGCCGTCGTCCGTGAGGGTGACGGCGCGGCCGACCCACTCGCCGTCGCACATCGCCGTGGCGAGCGCAACGTCGGCCGATGTACCCCACGCCCGTTGCCCGGTCGGCGTCTGACAGGCGGCAATCGCCATCTCGGGATTGCCGTCGCGGTCGTGCATCACCGAGTACCCATCGATCGTTGTCGGGCCGGCGGCGTCGGCGGGCTCGGCCAACGTGCGGCGCGGCAGAGCATCGATCTCGGCTTGAGGGTACGCATGGCGGAACCCGTTGGCTGGGGGATGGGTGGCGTACACACCGAACGCATGCTTGGTCGCATACCCGCCATTTGCCCAGACCAGCGCCCATTCGTCGGGAGCGTTGCGCACGTCGGCGACCACGGTGGCGATGGCGTGCATCACGTAGTTGTTCCACGGGCCGCCGGCAAATGAGAGCCCGCCGGTGCGGGTCAACTGCCGGTTGAGGTTGAGACCGAGCGAGGCCGCACCGAGTTGCACCGCGACGGGGAAACAGGAGTACAGGTCGACGATCCCGACGTCATCGATACCGACGCCGGCCAAATCGAGAGCGGCGCGGCCGCCGGCGCGGATCGCCGGGGTATCGGCAAAGTCCCAGCGTTCCGAGACGAAGGCGTGCTCATGGCAGTCCGACCCGGAGTGGACGAACACCCACCGGTCGCGGGGAATGCCCAACTCGGTGGCCTTGGCGGCCGAACACATGATGAGGGCGGCCCCTTGGTCGACGTCGTTATTCGAGTTCATCAGCTTCGGATACGGGAACCCGATCATCCGGTTGGTCGGCCCGGGGGTGGCGATCTGCTCGGCCGACTTCGGCTCGCGAATCCAGGCGTACTCGTTGTCGGCGGCGACCGCCGAGAACCCGGCCCATAACGTGGCGATCTTGGCCTGATGCTCCTCCACCGACTCGCCGGCTGCGGCGCGGATGGCCGTTTCGAACATCGGATAGATCTGCACCGGCGCGGCGATGCGCCGGGCGATCTCGCCGGGGTGGTTCATCTGCAGGTCTTCCCCAAGCACCCGGTCGGGAGCGACATCGTCGGCCACCTTCGTCCACGGCAGATCGACTCCCGCCTTGCGGGCCCGCTGTCGGGACCGTGATGCCTCGGCTCCGGTGAGGATGACCAAGTCGATCTCGCCACGCTGAATCTCGCCCGCGGTGGTGTTGACCAACGTTTGCGGACTATTGCCCCCCATCGTCGACAGCCCACACTCGCGCGGCGAAATGCCCAGCTCAGTGGCTACAAATCGGGCCGGATCGCGATACCGCCACGAGAGCAGCCCGACCACTCGCAAGGCGTCCGGGCTGGGTACTCCGGCCAAGCCGGCGTCGGCTGTCGCCCGTTCGATGGCGCGGGCCATGAGCAGCGACGGCTCCAGCGCATCATCGAGCCCGGCGGCGCGGTGGGTGATTTGGCCGACGCCGACAATGACGGGGGCATGAGGATCGAGAGTCACCCGCCGAGGTTAGGTGGTTCGGGGTTTCTGAGTGGACTTCACGCCGCAGAGCGGACCGAACTCCACTGAGTTCGTACATCGTGCCGCCCGTGATGGGTGGCGGCACACATTCCCGTCATGGATCTGCACGAACTTCGTCGCTACGCCCATCCTCACGGGCTGCTGGTGAGGGCTGAAATCACACCGGGAGTAGTCAGCTCGTCGGGTTGGCAACGGCTACATGCCTTTGGGATGCTCGCCGTCGTCCATCGTGGAGTCTCCCGCTTGGTCGATTCGCCGAGGACGTTTGAACAGTCGGCGATGGCCGCTGTACTGGCTGTGGGAGCGAACGCTCGGGTGGCCGGGCCAACGGCGGCGCGGCTATGGGGTGCGGATACACCGAGCGCTACACCGATCCATGTGCTGGTCGGAAACCGAACGTCGACGATCGAACGCCCGGGGATTGTCGCTCATCGCTCGTCGCGCCATCATGACTCGGTGGTTCATCGCCGGAGCGGGATTCCGGTCTGTAGTGCCGTTCGGGCCGTGATCGGCACTGCGGCGTGGGAGCCTGAGTTGCTCCAACCAGTCATCGAGGAGTTGGTAGTGGCCCGACGAGTGACCATCACCCAACTGAGTCGTGCGCTTGATGACCACGCACGCCAAGGCCGGCCCGGTGTCACCGCGCTGCGTCGAGCCCTCTTGGACTGGTCGCTTGGCGAGTGGCCAGCCGACAGTGTTCTTGAAGCGCGCATGGGTGACGTACTCCGCCAGTATCGGATCCCGACGCCACAGTTCCAGATGAAGATTGGCCGATATCGCCCCGACTTCACGTGGCCGGATGAACGAGTGATCGTCGAGTGCGATGGTTGGGGAGCCCATGGGAGAAATCGGCAGCAGTTCGAACGAGATCGGGAACGCGACGCACACCTCCAGGCCGGGGGATATGTCGTCTGGCGGTTCTCGTGGCAGCAGATCACAAACCGCTCGAATTGGGTAGCGGCACAAGTGCTGGCCGCCCTTCGGACTCGCCGGTCACAGCTCGGATTGGATCTGAGTGGACTTGGTGCTGCATAGCGGTGCGATTTCCACCCAGATTGATCGGTCAGCGACGCGGGGCGCTCGATAGGCTCGGCGGGCCATGTCACGAGTTGCAATTGGGTCGGATCACGCCGGCTATTTTCTCAAACAGCACCTCGTGGGGATGCTGACGAGCCAGGGTCACCAGGTCGATGACCAAGGCACCCATTCCACCGGAAGTGTCGACTACCCGCCGATTTGCGCGGGAGTCGGCCGTACCGTTCGCGACGGAAACGCCGACTTCGGCATCGTCCTCGGCGGGTCGGGTCAAGGCGAGCAACTCGCTGCGAACAAGGTCCGCGGCGTGCGCGCCGCCCTGTGCAACGACCTGTACACCGCTCGCATGGCTCGTGCTCACAACGATGCCAACGTGCTGTCGATCGGGGCCCGCGTGGTCGGCGAAGGCCTAGCCGAAGAGATCGTCACCCTGTTTCTCACCACCCCGTTCGAGGGCGGTCGTCACGCCCGGCGCGTCGCCCAGATCGCCGAACTCGAATCCCTATTCCCACATGAGGAGTTCTGATGCCCTTTCCGTCCGAAACCAACCCTGACCTTCTTGTTGAGGGTTTGATCGAGCGTGAGTTCGAACGACAGACGACCGGGCTCCAGCTGATCGCCTCCGAAAACTTCACCTCGCCGGCCGTGATGCGCGCCGTCGGGTCGATGCTGACCAACAAGTACGCCGAGGGTTACCCGGGCAAGCGCTATTACGGCGGGAACGCCGTCGTCGACCAGATCGAGCAGATCGCTATCGACCGGGTCAAGGCGCTGTTTGGGGCCGACCACGCCAATGTCCAGCCGCACTCCGGGGCGAACGCCAATATGTGCGCCTACCAGGCGGTTCTCAAGCCGGGCGACACGGTCTTGGGGCTCAGCCTCGACCATGGCGGCCACCTCACCCACGGCTCACCCGTCAACGCATCGGGCCTCACCTACAACTTCATCCCGTACAAGGTGACCCCCGGTGACGAGCGCATCGATATGGATCAGGTGCGCGACCTCGCCCTCGAACATCGCCCGAAATTGATCGTCGCCGGTACCACCAGCTACCCGCGCCGCCTCGATCCCGAGCCGTTCCGGGCGATCGCCGACGAGGTCGGTGCTCTCTTTATGTTCGACGCCGCCCACATCGCCGGCCTGATCGCCGGCGGGGCTGCGCCCAACCCGGTGCCGTACGCCGACATCGTGACCTTCACCACCCACAAGACGCTGCGCGGGCCCCGCGGTGGCTGCATCCTCGCCCGCGCCGAGTTGGCCGCGGCGATCGACAAGGCCGTCTTTCCGGGCTGGCAGGGCGGGCCATTGGAACATGTCATCGCCGGCAAGGCCGTTGCGTTCCACGAGGCGGCCCAGCCCGAGTTCACGACCTACGCCCACCAGATCGTGGCCAACGCGTCGGCGCTGGCCGGGGCGATGGTCAACGAGGGCTTCCGCCTGGTTTCGGGGGGTACCGATAACCACTTGATGGTCGTTGACCTGCGGACTTTCGACGCCGAACTGTCGGGTAAGGTCGCCCAAGCGGTCCTCGACGAGGCGGGCATCACGCTCAACAAGAACACGATCCCCGACGATCCGCGCTCCCCGTTTGTGACCAGTGGCGTGCGCATCGGTACCCCCTCGGTGACCACCCAAGGGATGCAAGAGACCGAGATGTCGCAGGTCGCGTCACTTATCGCTCGGGCCTTGCGACATCGTGACGACGCAGCGCAGGTAGCGGCCGTTCGGGTCGATGTGCGCACGTTGTGCGAGGCGCACCCGGCATACGGCACCGCCAACTGACCGACTGCGCTCGCTGACCGCCCACCGACGCACTACTGTCCACGGCAATGTCCGATCCGTCGGGCTACCTCCTTGTTGGCGCGGTAGCCGCCGTCATTACCTTCCTGCTCACACCCGTCGTCGGGTGGGTAGCGACGCGGGTCGGCTGGGTGTCGGAGCCCGACGAGCGCCGCGTCCACGCAACGCCCACCCCTCACATCGGCGGGGTGGCGATGTTTGTCGGGTTCCTGGCGGCAATGGGCGTGGCGGCCAGCCTCAGCCGATTCGACCCGCTCTTTGTTGGAAACTCCGAGCCACTCGGCGTGGTGCTCGGG
>JANNNL010000062.1:0-7069 GCA_031398525.1 Actinomycetes bacterium
GTCACGCGTCGCCGAAAGCGCGGGCATCACGACCTCCCGGCGAACTCGTGGACACGGCCGTGGCGACCATCGCGACGGCAGGACGAAGATCCCGATCGTCATCGCGCCAAGCACCGTGAGCAGCCACAGACCGCCGATCAGCATCCACCCGACGAACCAGACGACATCACGCTTCACCACGTTATTCATACGTTCGTTTCATTCGAGGATGTGAGGCACGTCAAGCGCCCACGGCTACTGGCGTTCGGCCCCACTACATGGCCGAACCTGGCATTGCTGTGCGCGATGACGGCCTCGAGAGGCGGAATCTCCGGTTCAAGGTCAAGCGCAGCCGTTCCGCGACCTCGGCTGGCTGCTCGACCGCCTGCCACCAGGTGACTCGGACCACCAGCCAACCTTCGGCGGCCAACACCGCATCGCGTCGACGGTCCTCTTCGAACGCCGCTCGATCCGAGTGAAACCGAAGCAAGCGCCCGGCGAATCCGGGCGAGGGCCAGATCGGTCGAGGCATCGGCTGAGGCATCGGCTGAGGCATCGGCTGAGATCACGCACCGATGCGTGCCGGACGCGGGTCCGAGCGGTAAACAGTCGCCGAACGCGCACAGCTCTGGCGTGTCGGCGCCGATACCTGTCCAAACCAGGCATATCTGTGCGCGACACGGGCTTCGGGGCCGGTCAAACGACTTCTGGTCCGGACTCGCAGGCGCGACGATCTGGCCACCGACCAGCACCCGCGTGACGGCGTCGGACTAAGTTCGGGGTATGTCTCAGGCCTACATCGTTGATGCGGTTCGTACCCCTGTCGGTCGCCGTGGCGGCTCACTTTCGCAGGTCCACCCGGCCGATCTCGGGGGTCACTCGATCAAGGCGTTGATGGACCGCACCGGTATCGACCCCGGGGCCGTCGATGATGTCGTGTTCGGTAATGTTGATTCTGTCGGGCCGCAGTCGGGTTGTATCGCCCGCAGCGCCTGGCTGGCCGCCGGACTCCCGCAGCACGTGCCCGGAACCACCATCGATCGCCAGTGCGGCTCGGCCCAGCAGGCCGTCCACTTCGCCGCTCAGGCCGTCATGTCAGGGACGATGGACCTGGTCGTCGCCGGTGGCGTGCAGAACATGTCGGCCGTGCCGATGATGTCGGCAATGCTCGCCGGCCAGCCACTCGGCTTCGAAGACCCGTTCTCGGGTTCGCCGGGTTGGGTCGCCCGCTACGGCACCCAAGAGGTCAGCCAGTTCGTTGGCGCCGAGATGATGGCGTCGCGCTGGAACTTGTCGCGAGACGAGATGGAAGAGTTCGCCGTCGAGTCCCACACCCGGGCGTTGCGCGCCCAGGCCGAGGGACGGTTCGACGGGCAGATCGCCCCGCTGAACGGCCTCGACCGCGACGAAGGCCCCCGCGAGCCGAACTGGGACAAGATCCGTTCGCTGAAGACCCTCACCGAAGACGGCCGACTGACGGCGGCCTGCGCCTCGCAGATCTCCGATGGTTCGGCGGCGTTGCTCGTGGCCAATGAGCAGGCGTTGAAAGACCACGGGCTCACCCCGCGGGCCCGCATCCACCACATCAGCGTGCTGGCCGACGACCCGATCATGATGCTCTCGGCCCCGATCCCGGCCACCAAGCGGGCGCTTGCCAAGGCCGGCATGACCCCCGACGACATCGACCTCGTCGAGATCAACGAGGCGTTCGCTTCGGTCGTGATGGCGTGGCTCAAGGAGACCGGATTCGATCACGCCAAGGTCAACGTCAACGGCGGGGCCATCGCCCTCGGCCACCCGCTCGGGGCCACCGGCGGCCGACTGATGACCACGCTGCTCTGCGAACTCGAGCGCACCGGCGGCCGCTTCGGCCTGCAGACGATGTGTGAGGGCGGCGGTCAGGCCAACGTCACGATCATCGAGCGGCTATAGCAAGTGTTCGGGACTGGGCTCCCCTCGCCTGACGGCGCGGCCGCTCAGCGGAGCACTTCACCGGTCGCGTTTCCAACTCCATAGAACTCGACGGCGGTGTCATGGAACAATCGAGCGCGCTCGGCGGGTGAATAGCCCGCCGAGATCTTCTTGAACGCGTTCCACAGCACGACGTAGTCGATGCCGGCGCGGTCGACCGGGAAGTTCGACTCGAACATGCAGCGTGACGGGCCGAACGTATCGATGACGAAGCGAATCTCGACGCCCCACCGCGCCACGACCTCGTCGGATGTCGCGCTCGCACCAGACTCCGGGCGGGGTAGCGCCATGCCGAAAATCACCATGCCGATACCACCGAGTTTGACGTGCACATTCGGACACGTCGCCAGCTCGGTCATCGATGCCCGCCAGGCCGTGAGCACCGCGGCTCGATCGTCGGCGTAGTGACCGGTGCCCAGCGGGGCGCCGAGGTGGTCGAGCACGATCCGCAGATCGGGAATCGCTCGCGCGACGGCGATGATGTCGGGGATCTGCGGGTGCAGCGCCCACGCGTCGAACGACAGATCGTGTTGGGCGAGGGTGGTCAGACCACGGCGAAACGACGCCGACGGAAGCTTGGCGCGCAGCGAGTCGGGCATCGACACCAACGGCGCTGTTGGGTCGGACGCGACGCGGTCGCGAATCCCACGAAACAGACCGTTCGCCGCGTCACGATGCGCGGCCAGGGTCTCCTCCAGCAAGTCGGTGGGCAGCGTGAGATCGGCCATCGGGATGATCGCCCCGATCGGCGAACCGGGGGCGAGCGCGGCGACGGCACGAGTCTCACCAACCGGACGGAGATGCGCCGGGCCATCGTCGAGCAAGGCCCAGCTGCACTCGACGAACACCGACGAGACGATGTTGTGGCCGGTCGAGTGATCGGCTACCAACTCGTCGACCAGATATGGCGTCATGCCATGCGAACTGGTATCCCAGAGATGGTGATGCGGATCGCAGATCACCAGATCGGGTTCAATTGCCGGTTCCATCACACTCCGATCAGGAGCGCCCCCAGGCGCTCGTAGGCGACATTCGAGGCGACAAGATGCTGGGCCGAGCCGAGCGTGTCGCGATAGCAGCGTTCGATCACCGTGCCGCTGAGCAGGCCCGACGCGCCGAGGTAACGGAACAGTCGACCGGCGACATCGGCCACCCGCTCGGTGCCGAACGCGACCATCGCCGCGACCCGTTGCTCGGCGAGCCGGTTCGGTCGCACCCCAGACTGATACTCCGACCACGCTGTCGTCAACGCATCGAGGGCGAACGATCGAACCGAGTCGATCTGCAGTTGCCCCTCGGCGAAGTCGGCCCGGAACGTCTCGCGATCGACAAGCGAACCCCGTGAACGGGAGGCGGCTGCGTCACGCAGTTCGTCCATGAACCGTTGGGCGACCCCGAGGGTGAAGCCCAGGTTCTCCGCAGCCACGTACACCGGATATGGCGCGGCATAGTGCAACCCACCCCGTAACGGCCCGACTCGCGGGTCGATGACGCGATGCTCCGGAACGAAGACTCCGTTCGCCGTGATGTTGAGACTGCCGGTGCCCTGCAGGGCGACCACGTTCCATTCGCCGAACACCGTGACCGCGGCGACGGGGACGACGACCAGTCGGGCGACGACGGCGTCGGGACCTGGCGCGGCCGTCAGCATCAACCACTCCGCATGGCCGATGCCACTGGCGAACCGCCATGTCCCGTCGACCACCACTCCACCGTCGGCGTTGCAATACGTCCCGGTCGGTGTGGCGATCGCCGAGAAAAATGGTACCGCTCCCCCGCCGAACACCTCTTCGACACCCGCGTCAGGCAGGCTCGATGCGGCCCGCCCGGCGGCGCCGGCATGGTTGAACCCGGTCCACCCGGCCGTCGGGTTCAGGTAGGCCAGCGCCGAGAAGAACCGCAGCTGATCAGGCATAGAAAGGAGATCACCACCGACTTCGACGGGAGCCTTCACCAGCGGCACCCGGATCGACCGCATCGCCGCGACCAACTCGGCCGGAGCCGTCCCCAACTGTTCGGCAACCGGTGCGGTGGCTTCCAGCACGGCTCGATGGTCCTCGACCACGGCGAGGATCTCATCGATCGAACGAGCGGGCATCAGCGGACTATCGCACGTGGCGGAAGAAGGAGCGCACCTCGTTGACGTACACGTCGGGTTCCTCAAAGGCGGCGAAGTGACCGCCGTGATCGAGCTCGGCCCAGTGGCGGATGTCGGCATAGACCCGATCGGCCCACCGCCGCGAACAGGTAAAGATTTCCTTCGGGAACTGCGAGATGCCGGACGGTATCTCGACCTTGATCCCGCTGAACGAGGCGAAGCTCTCCCAGTACAGGCGGGCCGACGATGCGCCTGCCCCGTTCAGCCAATAGAACATCACGTTGTCGAGCATCTCGTCGCGGCCAAGCGCGTCTTCCGGGTGGCCGTTATTGTCGGTCCACGCCCAGAACTTCTCCAGGATCCACGCCAACTGCCCGGCCGGGGAGTCGACCAGGCCATATCCGAGGGTTTGCGGACGAGTCGATTGCTGCTTGGAGTAGCCCGAGTCCTTCTCTTGGTAATGCCCCGCCTTGCCGAGCGAGACCATTTCGGCGGGCGTGAGGTCGGCCATGTCGTCGGGGCCGGGGAAGGCCACGGCCATGTTGACGTGGATACCCGCGCAATGGCCGAGGTTTTGCGAGCCGATGCGGCTGGTCACTGCCGATCCCCAATCACCGCCCTGGGCACCGAATCGGTCGTACCCCAGGCGAACCATCAGCTCGTCCCACGCGGTAGCGATCCGCTCGACGCCCCAGCCCGACCGAGTCGGCTTGTCGCTGAAGCCGTATCCGGGCAGCGAGGGGGCCACGACATGGAACGCATCGGCCGGGTCGCCACCGTGGGCCACCGGGTCGGTGAGCGGGCCGATCGCCTTCATAAACTCCACCGTCGACCCAGGCCACCCATGGGTCAAGACCAGGGGAAACGCGTTCGGCTCGGGCGAGCGAACGTGCAGGAAATGGAATCCGAGCGGCTCCTCGCCTCCCCCGCTGAGCGTCGTGCGGAACTGCGGATAGATATTCAACGCGGCCTCGCGCGCCCGCCAGTCGTACGTCGTGCGCCAGTACTCGCACACCTCCTGCACATACGAGCGGGGGATGCCCTGCGTCCAGTCGTCGACCGTCTCGGCATCGGGCCACCGGGTGCGGGCGAGCCGGTCGATCAGATCGGCAAGCTCGGCATCGGATACGGCAATCTCAAACGGCGTCACGGCATCAGACATGCATCGGACCGTACTGCGCTGCGCCCCACCCAGTCACTGCCAAACGCCGGCGCCCGCTATCCGCCGGTCGGTCAGGTGGGGCCGCCCCCGAAACCGAGTTCGACGAAACCCAGATTTTCCCGCTCACGGGCCCGCGCCGAGGCGTCCGCCCGCCCGGCCAGCATCAATCGCTTGGAGACCTGCACCGCGCCCGGCGAGTGGCGGGCGATATTGGCGGCCAACGTTGCGGCGGTCGCCGCCAGGTCGTCAAGCGGTACACATCGCAGGGCCATCCCCATCTCGACCGCCTCGGGCCCCGCCACCCAGTGGGCGGTGAACAGCAACTCCGCGGCGCGCTGCCAGCCGACTGCTGCGGGGAGCAGCACCGAACTCCCCGCCTCGGGAGGGACGCCCAGCTCGGCGAACGGCATTCGTAGCCGGGCCGTCTCGGCGACGATCACGATGTCGCAGTGGAGCAGAATCGTCGCCCCGATCCCGGTCGCCGATCCATTGACAGCGGCGATCAACGGCTTGCCGAACGATTCCAACTCCCGCAGCAACGCCGGAAACCCCGTCGCCCCACCGACCGGGCCCTGCCCCGCGGCAAGGAGCGCCATCTCCTTCAGATCCTGCCCGGCCGAAAACGACGGCCCAGTCCCGGTGACCACCACCACATGAACGTCGGCGTCGCCAGCCGCGGCGGCGAGCAGCGTGGCCAGGCCGTGATATTGCTCCTGATCGAAGGCATTGCGCGCCTCGGGCCGATCGAGCGTCAGCGTGCGGACATGGTCTCGGTCATCGACGTGAATCACCCAGCCAGCATGCCCCGCCTCGGGCATCCCAGTCGGATCGGCCGATGACTCACGCAGGTCGGCGGGTCGAGCGCCAGCCCTGACGAGACCTTCGAGATCGGTGAGATCCGGTCAGGGCACGGCGATCGGGGTGGGCTGGCAGGTGATGTCGGTGGCCACGCCGACGAGGCGAGAGCGCACGACGTAGGCCCGGTTGCCGGCCGGAGCGGCCGCGTCGGTGTAGGTGGTCACCGCGCCAAGCGTGGCGAGGAAGGCTCCGTCGCGTCGCACTGCGTATGTCGTCTGCCCGGCAACTGTGGTCCAGGTCAGCGCCGGCTTTCCCGCTCCATCGAGGACCGCGACACACGCCGGCGCACCGGCCGTGATCGTCCAAGTGAACGACGACGAAGCCGAGAGAGCCTGCGGGTCAGTAATGGTGACGGTCACGGTGCTGTGCCCGACGACGACCGGGGTGCCGGTGATTGCGCCGGTCGCCGGATTGATCGCCAGACCGAGCGGGAGACCCGACGCGCTATACGTCAGCGCACCACCTTCGGGATCAGCGGCGGTGATCGTCGGCGATGTCACCATCGCGCCGGTCGGCGACGACTGAGCGGCGATCGGTTGAATCGTCGGCGGCTGAGGGGCCGGGGCGATTGTCCACAGAGCAGTCGTCGACGCCGCCAGTGCCTGCGGATCGGTGACCGCTACGGTCGCGGGGAACGAACCCGAGCCGGTGGGAGTACCCGAGATCAGGCCGGTGACCGGGTCGATCGCGAGCCCACCAGGCAGACCGGTTGCGGTGTAGGTCAGCGCACCGCCCTCGGGGTCGGTGGCAACAACCTGCACGTTGGCGATGGCGATGCCGACCTGGCCGGTCTGGTTGGCGACCGGCAGCACGGCCGGCGGATTCGCTCCGCTGCCGAACTTCAGATTGGGGATGCCGTACCCAACCGACGTCGCCAGCGTCGAGGGATAGGCGAGCGTGGTGCCACCGAGGTAGGCCCGGCCCGTGAAGTTGTAGTTGTCCACCGAGGCCACGGTTCCGCCGGTGCCATAGGGCTCGCCGGTCGACGACACCAGCGAGGC
>JANNNL010000090.1:0-4066 GCA_031398525.1 Actinomycetes bacterium
TCAGGTGATGATGACGGCGGTGACCATTCCGAACATGCCCTGAGGGCCCTCGGCGTGGTTGAGGATGTGGCAGTGCCACGCCCACACCCCGGCATCGAGCGCCTTGTAGACCACGGTGTACCGCTCACCCGGCCCGACCAGCACCGTGTCCGACGGCGTCGGGGTCAGCAGTGGCACACCGTCTTTGGCGATCACCCAACCGGTCGGCTGATGCAAATGCATCGGGTGAACCTGGAGACCTTCATTGAAATAGTTGACCAGCATCACCTCGCCGACCTTCATCGAGTACGGCTCGGTCGCCGGAAAGCTCTTCCCGTTCAACGCCAACCCAATCGTCCCGGCATCGTCGAGGACCATGTTGACCGTCTGATCGATCTTGGTGAACCCCATCTCGACCAGCTCCGCCGGGATCGTCTGCTCGCCAATGATCATCGCCCCGGCCAGACCATTGGGCACCTGCACCTGAGCGTTGTGGTGGGAGTGATACATCCCCACCCCGGCCTGCACGGCGGTGAACTCGTACACGAACGACGCGCCTGGCTTGATCGGATCCTGCGTATACGGCGGAACCCCATCCAACGCATTCGGCACCCTCACCCCGTGACTGTGCAACGCGGTCGACTCGGGAAGGTCGTTCTGCAACACGATACGGACCTTGTCACCAACATCGACCTTGATCTCCGGGCCCGGGACCACCCCGTTGTACGCCCACGCCTTGACGATCTTGCCGGGTTCAACTTCCCAGTCAACAACCGATGCGGTGAGCGCGAATTCCTTCGTACCATCGGCGAGCACCTTCGGTGTCATCCGCTCCCCACCATGCCCGGCGGTCTTGGCCGGAAACAACTTCGCCCGGGCCTCCATCACCGCGTCCATCTCCTCGAACGTCATGCCGCCGGTCACCCCGCTACCATCGTCGGCAGGCACCCCCGCCCCGTGGTCGTCACCACCGAACATGACCATCGCCGTCATGCCGGATTGGGCATGACCGGCAATCGTGCAACTCGCCGACGGCGTCCCCGCCGGCTGGGCCCGGACCTTCAACGTCGCCGTCGCCCCCGGCTGGATGGAGCCGCTCGACAACTTCAGTTCCGGAACCTCGAAGTTATGCACCACCGAGCCCGTATTCGTGATCCGCAGTTCGGCGGGTGTGTCCGCCGGGATGTTGATCATCGCCGGCACGATCGCGAACTCGCTCAACGTGACGTCGATGACCTGCGCCGGAACCGCCACCGACGACGAACTTCCGCCGCGAGAGGTGAGCACCGCGGCGAAACCAAAGATCAATGCCGCGGCGGCAAGCAGGAACGCGCCGACACTCAAAAAGGACTTCTCGTCAGAGTTCATACCCGCAATATCGCAAGCATCGGACCCCACCGATCAGAGCCCGACGACAGTCACCGCCGGGACCAAAGTCCCAATACTTCAAACCTGGAGCGGCGATGTTTCGAGTCGGGTTACGACCATAACGACCGCAATCCAACCGACCGCGACGGCCCACCCTGCAAGCACATCGGAGACCAGTGGACGCCGAGCACCGAGCGCGACGTTTCGACCGCCAACGCCACGAGCACAGAGCTCCCCACTTGGAGCGAGTCGTACGGCTACAAAGTCAGGCCCCAGACGACGGCAGCGACACTGCCGAAACAGGAAGGCAATGCTCGTGCGCGGCGTGACCCTAGGGAAAGGAGTTCCCAGCGACGGCGATCGCCGCACCAACCGGTGGACGCGACCGCCCCCGACAAGCTTGATCACCGCCACCAGGATTGCGGTTCCGTGCTATCTCAGCTCCCTCGTCGGCTGGTGAGCCTGTCACCATGATGAGTTCGCCCGGAATCGCATGGGCAGGGCTGAAAAGTCCCGAACGGGCCGATATCCGACCCATGTGGAGTACCTGACCTGTGTCGGCGAGTTCGGTGGTTTCTGCGATACTCGACAAGGTGGTCGGAATGCCCGTTGACGAACTTTCACGGGGGCGGGCGCGCCTGGCAAAGTCCGTCGAGTCAATCGTGGGACCCCAAGTAACCCGTCGCCTGGCCGCGACCCATGCTGCTGACGACTTCTCCGATGGGTTGATCACCCTCTCACTGGTCGGATCGCTCTTTTTCAGCGTCTCGCTCGAGGCGTCACGGGGCCGAATCCTCCTGTACTTGCTGCTCACAGCTGCGCCGCTGGCCATTATCGCTCCCGTGGTCGGTCCCGCACTCGACCATGCACGGGCGGGTTACAAGGTCGTCGTCATCGGTTCGCATCTCGGCAGATCGGTGTTCGCATTGCTCCTCGCCGGCTCGTTGCAGTCCATTGCGTTCTACCCAGTGGTGTTCGGCATCCTCCTGTCCCGCAAGGCTTACGAACTCGCCAAGACGGCGATCATCGCCCATCTCGTGTCGGATCGCAACGAACTCGTCGTGGCCAGCGGCCATCTCGCTCGAACGGGCACTATCGCCGGCTTCGCCGGAACCGCCACTGGCGGCGCGCTGATCCCACTTGTCGGTGTCGAATGGCTGCCGTTGGCGGCCGCGGTCGGCTTCGCCTGTTCCGCCGTGCTCGCAGGGCGCATTCCGCTCATCCCGATCGATCCCCACCCGGTCGCCGCCGTCGTGCATGTCTCGGCGCCGGTGGACCTGAGGCGGGCGACGGCGGCGGTGGCGTTGACCCGGGCCGCGGCGGGCGCGCTGACGTTCCTGCTTGCCCTGTCGATAAAGCGGGGTGGCGGTGACAAATGGATCTTCGTGGCCGCGCTTGTCGCCGCCGGCTTCGGCACATTCTTTGGCACCGTTGTGTCTCCCCGGCTCCACCGAGCGTTGCCATCGGATCGCGTCGTGGTTCTCACGTTGCTCGTACCCGGTGCGGTGTCGGCCTTTGGAGTGCTCACGATCGGCAGCTTCAGCATTATCGCCATCGCTCTCACAATCGGGCTGGGCGGCAGCATCGCCTCGCGATCTATGGACACCCTGTACGGGCGCGTGCCAACGCTCGTTCGAGGGCGGGTCATCTCGCGAACCGAGTTCTACTTCCAACTCGCCAACGTTGGCGGGGCGGTTCTGGCCGTATCGGCCTACCCAGGCCCACGGGTGGGCTTCGCCCTAGTCGCAGTTGCGTTGATCTTCGGTGGACTGGCATATGCCTCGCACATTCGTCTGTCGTTTCGACACGAGGCCGGTCGTTGGCTACTCCGTGAGCAGGCTCGGGACGCAGACGGGACCCTTCCGCAGATCTTGCTCGGCGAGGCCTTGCGGTACGCCGATCAGGGCGACCACAAGGTTGCGGTCATCATCGCCGGCACCGCGATACAAGTTCTGGACTCACGACCGCCCGAGCGCACCGACTCTACGGCGCAACGCGAGTGGGCGACGGCCGAAGCCATCGTGACCGGAGTCGCGGCTGGAACGACCGATGCAACGCCCGAGGATTCGGTCATCGTGATCGAGGCCGCCGAGGCCCTCGTGGCCGACCGGCAACGCCCTCCAGCGCCTGGAGGCGGCGGCCGCTAACCCGATGTCAGCTCAACCGGCGGCTCGGCAACCACCCACCGCTCACCGACAAGTTCCAGATCGAGCTGGAGCACCTCGAAATTGTCGTCGACTTCGTGGACATCCACCTGAAGCCGAATCCGGCTACCGCGCTCGACGACGGGTGCCAGCCGAATGAGAACGCCGTCGTCGACGACCGACCGGGAGCCACTTGAATCGGTGATCAACGCCTCGTCGAGCGAGTCGATGAACCGGACCTCAGCAACATCGGCGGTCGACGAGATCAACCCAGTTTGTACCTCGAGTTCGATAGATGCGCCCTCGCCCCGCGGTTCGATGAATACCGCCAGCGGGTCGGGATCGGCGTCGTCGCGCTGGGCGAACCACCGAATGATCCCCTCGTACACCGCTCCGGCGCGCACTTCGGACCCGCTGGTGGACCCGGTCGCGCACGTCGAAACCATCGACATCGTCGCCACGATCGCGACAACGGTCGCACCTCGGCGGCGAACTGAAACGAGCACCTTGCCGACCGTACCACCGATCGGTCGGAGCCGGGATTGGAGCCGGGCCGTCAGTCCCGCCAGGCAGAT
>JANNNL010000091.1:0-7578 GCA_031398525.1 Actinomycetes bacterium
CGATCACCGACGACTTGATCGACAAGTTGACGTTCGTCTCCGGCGGGAGCGACAAGGTGACCTGCGTGCCCGCCGGTCAGCGAGTGACGTGCACCACCGGCGAGCTCGCGTCGGGTGCCAAAGTCACGTTCGACGTCGTGACGACGTACACGGGGAACGCCAGCGGGCTGACCAACACCGCCTCGGTCGCCGCCGCTCCAGGGCAGCTCCCCGAGAAGGTTGGCGCCAACAACGCCGCGACCGCCAAGGTCACTGCTGGCTCTCTGCCGGCCACTGGCCTGGCGGCCGGAGGGTTCGTTTCGGTTGGTGCGCTGCTCATCGGCCTCGGGCTCATCCTTCGAGGCCGTCGCCGTCGCCGTCGGGACGGCACGATCGCCCCGGCGTAGTTGACACGTCTCGACAACTGCCTCCAATAGAGGTCACGATGACGCTCACCGGCACCGATGTCAACGGCACGCCAGCCAGCCTGACCACGACGAGCAGGAGCGATGGAACCTGGTCGTCCACCAACCTGGTCGCCGGCGACTACACGATCACTCAGACCCAGCCGGCGGGGCTCACCGATTGAGCGACGACGGCCGAAAGTTGCTCCAGCCTCGCCCCGCTGACCAGGTTCTTGTCAGGGTCCCGGGCCTTCGCCCGCGACCCTGAACCCGGGACCAGGGCGAACTCCGACGACACTACGTCGTCGAAGAATCTTGCGGTTGGGGTTGCACCGCGACCGCGGCGTCGTAAATCTCACCGAGTTGTTCGACGGTCGCCACGTCGGTCGTCAGAGGCCCGGCGATCTCTCGGGCGGCACGGTGAATGATGTCGATGACCACCGGCCGGTTTCCGGTCTCATTGTTTCCCTCGAACCGCAACAGCCGACCATCGTCGACCGCGAGCCAGGACTGGTTCCGTTGGCCGTAGCGGAGCACCTGTACGGCGATTTCGCGCAGGGTGTCGGTGCGCAAAAACTGCGAACCCTCCGTCTGCTGGATAAGTAGCGGATTGTCACGTCGTTGACTCGCCAATCCGGTCACGAGGGCTAGTACCCGGTCGAGGTCGCGCCCGACGGGGTCGGGTTCCCGAGCGACAAAGTTCGTCACCGGACGGCCAAGCGACGTGAGCAGTGCGGTGAGTTGTGGTCGTCGCTCGAGTACACCAGCGTCCTGCCAGAAGACCTCGGCCACCCCCATCTCGGGTCCCGTGGCCTGCACGAGTGCGTGGCCACGATGGTTGACCCAGTCGATCTCACCGCTCAGGTCGATCCGATCGCTGGTCACCGTCGAGGCGGCAACTGCGGCGAACGTAGCCCCCTTCGCGTCGTAGTTGTCGAACAGCACGTTCGCCATCGCCGCGGCCTGCTCATCGGTCAACCCTGCGGCAACCGTCGTCGTCGGTGCCGATGTCGAACCACCGCCACCCTGGCACGCCACAAGGGCAGCCAGCGGCAGCATGGTCGTCAGAAAGTCGCGTCGAGAACTCATCGGTTGGGCACCTTGATCGCGGCGATGTCGACGGTCGGGGGGACCGTTCCCGCTCCGCCCCGGGCAGTGAGCGACAACCCGGTTGGCATCGGCAGTTGATCGGGCGGCGGCGGCAAGGTGCGGTAGTCCGCACCGGGCGGGGCCGGAGCCGACGGCGGGGGGTTCGCGGCCAACGGCGTTGGCGTACCGTCGCACGCCATGACCTGCTCGATCGATTCCGGCCATGAGCTGGAGAAATCGTTGCCGACAAAGCAGTTGCCAAGCGCCTCGATGGTTCCAGTGGGGCTGTAGAGCAGATCGAGGCCGTTGTCGTTGAGCACGTTCCCCGCGATGCGATTGTCCCGCGGTTGGAACTCGTTCAGCGAGACCAGCAAGATCCCGGCCATCGGATTGCCTTCGACCCGGTTGCGGACCACGGTGTTGCGGGTTCCCCCACCGATGGCAATGCCCCCACCGAAGAATCCTGAGCCGATCGCCGGCGTATTCGGGTCGTCGTTGTCGACCACAAGGTTGCCGGCGACGACCGTCTCGATCTGCGGGGCAAGCTTCTCCATTTTCTGGGAGTTCGGCGTGATCCCGAGGCGATTCCCGCGGAACACCGACTCGATGACGTATACCCCACCCGAGGCGTTGGTGCCGTAGTAACCAATCGCGTTGCGTTCGGCGGTCACATCGCGTAGTACGACGTTGCAGGGCTGGCACTGGCCCACGTAGATCCCCGAATCAGGGTGGCCCGAGGCATATGAGTGCTCGATCAACCCGTTGCGAGCGGCGAAGGCATAGATGCCATACAGGCCGTTGTTGTAGGTGGTGACATATGACGCCCGGTAGCCGCTGAGCACCGCGTCGCCGGCCCCGTAGACGACGTCAGCCCCACCCTCCGCGGTGGCGGCCCCGTTGAACAGGACCCCGTTCTGGGTGTAGTTGTGCAGCGTCAGGTTTTCGACGGCGACCCCGTTGGCTTCGACGGAGATTCCGGTGGCCAACGTGTCTTTCCCGTCGAAGACGACGGTGTTGCGGTTTTCGCCACGAATGGTGATCCCGTCTACGACCACTTTCACCGCCTCGTGGTAGGTCCCCGGGCCGATGACTACGACGTCTCCGGGCTGGGCCTTGGCGACCGCTTCGGCCACGGTTGGAGCGTCGGACGGCACTCGAATCAAGGATGTCTCATCGGCAGCGTCACTCCCACAGGCCGTTGCAGGCAGAATACCTACCACAAGCGTTACCAGTCGCGCCCTGAGTCTGATCACGTCGATGACGATACCCGACGAAGCTCATCGCCTCCCGGCGCGACGAGCGCGTTTCAAACCCTGACCGGTGCGGGCCCTGCCACCTCCCGACGGGCTATGCGACGCGGATCAGTTCCTCGACGAACGCGTCGACCGTTTCGTCAATCGGGCGATCGATCACTGCGACCGGAGCTAGGTCATCGGGGTCGATCGATGGATCGCTGAGCAGCCCGCATGTTCGACTCGCATTCCACCGGCGATGGACTGCCGTCTGGAACCGGGCCGCGAAACGAGTGCGCCGCTGGCTGACCCCGACCAACTTCTGCCCATCCACGGTCACCTCACCGGGGCCAAGGCCGGCGAAGCAGACATGTGTCGACCACGCTCCGGTCACCATCCCCGCCCGATGCACCTCGACCGGCACGCCGCCCAGCAGCCCCGTGCAGGTGGCCGCCCACACCTCGGCCAGCCACCACCCGGCCCGGGAGATGTCGTCGTGCCAAAGTTCGTCACCGGCGGGCAGAATCACGTCAATCCAGACGATCTCGTCGGGAATCAACAACACCGCCCCTCCCCCGCTACGCCGCCGGAGGATCTCCACCCCGTCCTGGGCACAGGCCGCCTCGTCCAGGTGGGCTACGGGCTGCGCCGAGCCGAGCGCGATTGCCGGACGATCAACGTGGAATGCCCACACCTGCCGGGACGGCACGCCAGGAATCGCCCGAGCATGGAAGTCGACGGCCGAGCCGCGCAACCGCTCGATCTGCCAACTCACCTCGTCCTCACCTCGTCCTCACCTCGTCAGGATGCCACAACCTAAGGAAGCGAGCGCGAGGTACGGCTTCCAATCCTCGGGGACGCGGCCCACGGCCGACACCACCCAGGCCTGCTCACGCGGTTGACGAGGCGTTCGATGGAGCCGCATGCCGGCCTCCTCGGGAGTGCGGTCGCGCTTGTGCAGGTTGCACGCGCGGCAGGCTGCGGCCACGTTCTCCCAGGTGTTCTTGCCGCCACGCGAGCGGGGAAAGATGTGATCGATCGAGTCGGCGTGACTCCCGCAGTACTGGCAGCGATGGTCATCACGGTTAAACACGGCTCGGCGCGACAGCGCAGCCTGGCGGTAGTAGGGCACCTTGACGGTGTACCGCAGACGAATGACCGTCGGGGTGGGAACCGAGAGGTGCGCCGAGTGGATCGTGCTGCCGTCGTCGGCGAGCAGGTCGGCCTTCCCATCGAGAATCAAACAGGCGGCCCGGCGAGGGGACACAATGCTGAGCGCTTCGTACGTTGCATTCAAGACGAGAGCGCTCATGGAGGTCAGCCTGGTCGAACCGGTCGATCGGAGGCAGGTGAATTTCCAGGCCGACGCGGCCCGTTGGGGCACGAGAAGCGCGGTGGTATCACCGCAAGTCTCCCATCCGAGTCCACCGTCGGCACCATGTCAGATAGTCCACCACATCGCCCGACTCAGGGGGATGTCGTTCGTCGCCGTATTGGGTGACCATGCGGAACCGCATGTAGTCCTTCGCTGGTACTGGAAGGAACGGAGCCCGCTTCCACCAGCCGTCCGGAGCCATCCGGCGAATCTGCGTGATCGCCGTCACCCACAGTCCCGGTCGGGCCACCACGGCCCCTGCAACCCTAATCCAGCGCGCCACGTCGGCAGTTTACGCCCGGGTGACCTCCACAGACTTGATCGTCCCCGTCGGCGTCCCCTTCCCCAGCCACAACAACTTCGCCGGCACATACCGGGTCACGTCGATCACCTCCGGCCGCAACACCGTCCCGTCATACAACGTGATCGTCACTGCGGTCACGTTCGGGGGAACTGGGTGCAGCCACTCCGCGAGCACGGGACCATCAACGACGGGTACGGCTGGTGGCGTCGCGGGGCCACCGACGAGCACGAAGTTCGGGAAGTCTTCGGTCATCCCGACCATGAACTGTCCAACATCGTCTGCCTGAGCAGCCAGGAGTCGATTGCCTGGGAGCTTGATGTAGTCGGCATACAACTGACCGAGCGGACTCGGCCGCCATGGGTCGCCCATCGGAGGGCTGTTTTCGCTGTTCCAGGCCGTGGCATCGTCGAACGCTCGACCCCGGCCCGGCTGCACGTCACGAAGTTCGAGCTTCAGCAGTTCGCGATCGATCACGGAATCACTCAGCGCGTCGTTGGTCCACGCGATGACATGGACTCCGTCCGGCTTGGAGATCGTACGGCGGATCGAGCCACGGGGTACCTCAGCCAACCGATCCACTAGGCCGGCAAGGTCCTCGTCCAGAACCGAGATCACTGTCAGTTCGCCCGAAGTGGTCCCATCGTCGGCCCGTTCCGGAAAGGTCGTACCGATGGCAAACGGCCCGTCAAAGCCCGTGAGCACTGTTCGGCCGTGGTGGCGGACATATTCGCCGCCACTGATCTCGTCGTCCCCGAGCGGCACGAAGTACCCCTTATCAATCGTCGCGGCCGTCGGTCGCGTCACCACCGCCGCGGTAACTTCGGCCTGCGTCATCGAGTCATTGCGAGCGGTCTGAGTGTCAAGCACCGACTCGTCGCCGGCGATGAACTGCACGGTGGCATTCGGTACCGCCCGCTCTCCGAACGGGAAGATCGCCACACCATGTCGCGGTCGCTGCCAAAACCGCTGGTCACCAGATGTGAATGTGACGATCGTGACCTCGGGTGGCAGCCCGTAGACCATCGCCTGACCTTCGGGTCCGCGGGGGCCGAGGGTCATTTCGGCCGAGTCGATCGGGCCGCAGACTCCTCCGGCGCCGGTTGCGTCGATGCACAGATCACCGACGCCAATCACCGACGAGTCTGCCGTGCCGACCTCGACCGTCGGCATGCTCGCTTCCGAGAATGGTTTGACCGTTGCCTCGCCTCCGAGGGGGGTGGAGCGGAGCTTGATGGTGCGCGGGTTGTTGTCGCCGTCGTCGACCTCGGTCAGGGTCAGCTCGGTGCCGTAGCTGCCGTCGAGCACGCCAGCGGGCAGGGTGCCCGAGTCGATATTCGACTCGGGTTCACGCTGGACCATCACCACAACGCCCGCGGTCAGGCCGGCGAGGAGCAGCGCTCCTCCGATGCGGACCGGGGCCATTCTCCGGGTGCTCGGCGTGTGAGGCATCTCAGGGATCGGCAGGTGGTCGGTCTGGGTGTGCAGACGGCGGGCCGCTCCCGCCAGGGTGTTGTCGAGGTCGATCATGACGGGCTCCATTCGGCGAGATCTCGGGCGAGGCGTTCCTTGGCCCGAGCGAGGTGGGTTTTGGCAGGGGGGAGGGCGATGCCGGCGTCTCGGCGGCCACCGGCAACGTCAGCCCTTCGATGTAGATGAGGGCGACCAGTTGGGCCTGACGCGCCGGAAGCGCCCGAACCAGTCGCCACAACTCCCAGTCACGTTCACCCAACTCGACTTCCGGCACCGTCGTCGCCTGCGAGCGCAGGCGCAGCAATCGGCGGGTGCTCACGGCCAGGCGACGTGAGCGCGAGATCGCCCGGTTGACCATCGTCCGGCGCATCCACGCCGCCGCATTCTCGTACTCACCGAGCTGCGACCACCGCCGATGGGGTTCAACGAACACATCTTGGGCAAGATCTTCGGCGACGCCCGGCGAGCCGGTCAGCACGATCCCCAGCCGCACTGCGGCGCGATAGCGCGCACGATAAAAGTCGTCGAACGAACTCGCGTACACGGGTTCGGCATCGACCGCGGCGGCTGGAGCCACAAGTGGAAGCCGGTTGACATCGATGGGTTGGCTGATGTCGTTCATCGTGGCATCTACACGCCGCCGACGGGCGAATGGATGACAGCGGCGGGTCAATAAGCGGTGCGACCCGGGCATGTCACGGTTTGGCACGCTCGGCGTGCAGATCGGTGACAACCTTGCCAAGCCGACCCATCGGGCAGCCCGATCAGCCGCCAAACCGGACCGGCCAGCGTTAGCGGGGTTCTTTGGGGAGTCCCAGCACCATTTCGCCGACGATGTTGCGTTGGATCTGCGACGATCCGGCGTAGATGGTGCCGGCGCGGGCGATCAGGAAGGTACCGACCCACGAGGCCGAGTCGTTGGGCGCGCCCTCGTCGTCGGTTTGGAATGCGTTCGACGGCCAGCGGCCTGACGGCACCAGGGCATCGGCCCCGAGGATGTCGAGCGCCAACTCGGTCACGACCTTGTGGTACTCGCTCCAGTAGAGCTTGAAGATGCCACCGTCCGGACCCGGGTGATGCCCGGCGAGGAACTTGGTCAACGTTCGCATGCCGATAAACCGCATGATCTCGACCTTGGCGTGGCACCACGCCAAGCGCTGGCGAATCATCGGGTCGTCGGCAACTCCGCGCGAGCGCGCCAACTCGATCAGCCGATCGAGTTCCCCGCGGAACCGCACGGGCAGCGTCGCCGCGGCCTCGCCACGTTCGTAGCCGAGCAGCGTCATCGCCACGGCCCAGCCGTTGTTGATACCGCCGACGACATGGTCACGGGGCACGCGCACGTCGGTATAGAAGACCTCGTTGAACTCCGAATCGCCCGAGATCATCTTGATCGGACGCACCTCAATTCCCGGCTGACGCATATCGACCAACAGGAACGAAATGCCCTTGTGACGCGGCAGATCGGGGTCGGTGCGGGCGAGGGTGAAGATGTGATCGGCCAGGTGCCCAGCCGACGTCCAAATCTTTTGGCCGTTCAGCACCCATTCGTCGCCGTCGAGTTCGGCCCGCAAACCCACATTCGACAGATCAGACCCCGCGTTCGGCTCGGAATATCCCTGACACCAGGTGTCGTCGCCGGCCAGCAAACGCGGCAGGTAGTACGACTTCTGCTCCTCGGTCCCCCACTGCAGCAGTGTGTTGCCCAACATCTGAATCGAGAAG
>JANNNL010000093.1:0-2916 GCA_031398525.1 Actinomycetes bacterium
CTTGAAGCCATCGTCACGGCCGTAAATGCTCTCTGAGCGTCAAGTCGGTGGTCGATCACGCCGATTTTGCTGCGCAGGCCGCACAGACCAGCGATGCCGGGGGCATTTCGAGACGCGAGACAACCTGACCGCACCGACAGACCCAACCGAGACGACGGGCAGGAGTTCCGGCGACCAGTTCGTGGGGTTGCACATCACGGGTGACGGTCGCTCCCGCCGCGACCATCGAGTAGCCTCCAATCCGGTGACCGCAGACGATGGTGGCATTGGCCCCGATCGAAGCGCCCGATTCGACGAATGTGTCGGTGATCGTCCAATCGGCATTGAACGCCCGCGGGACAAGATCGTTGGTGAACGTTGCCGCCGGGCCCACGAACACGTCGTCGGCGATGTGGACGCCGTGGTAGACGCTCACGTTGTTCTGCAACTTGCAGCGATCGCCGACCACCGCGTGGGCATCGATGAAGACATTCTTGCCCACGACGCAGCCGGCGCCAACGGTCGCTCCTGCTCGCACATGGCTGTGATGCCAGACCCTGGTCGCAGCTCCGATCTGGGCGCCAAGTTCAACGATTGCCGTCGAATGGATGTACACGTCTTCGCTGTTGCTCACGAGCGCGACAATAGCGGCGTGGCCGCCCGTACCTCGGCGGTCTTCTCCGTCCGAAGCCCGGCCCCCTGTTCCGTTTCCGTTCTCTCCGCGCGAGGTGCACTCCATGATTGCTGATTCACGAGTTTTCATCACCGGCGGCGCCGGCTTCATCGGGTCGACCCTGGCTCGGCAACTGCTCGATGACAATGAGGTGACGGTCTATGACAACTTCGATCGAGATGCCTTGAGTACTTCCGGGATTGTCGGCCATCCGCGGTTGTCCGTGACGCGTGGTGACATTCTGGATGCTGCTGCTCTGGGCGAAGCGATGTCGGGGCATACCCACGTCGTTCACTGTGCGGCGATCGCTGGTATTCAGACGGTTACGAAGAGCCCGGTGCGCACGATGCGCGTCAACATGATCGGCTCCGCCAATGTGCTCGAAGCGGCCTCCCAAGTCCCCGGGATTGCCCGGGTGGTGTGCTTCTCGACTAGCGAGGTGTTCGGCGTTCGAGCATGGCGTTCGGCCGAGAGCGATCCGACGACGCTTGGTGCCGTCGGCGAGTCGCGCTGGACCTATGCGGTCAGCAAGCTTGCCGAAGAGCACCTTGCGATCGCGTACCATCGCGAGATGGGTCTGCCGACCGTCGTTGTTCGGCCGTTCAACGTCTATGGGCCAGGTCAGGTCGGCGAAGGAGCGATGCGGATATTCATCGAACGGGCGCGCGAAAACCTCCCGATCACCATTCACGGCGACGGGTCCCAGATCCGGGCCTGGTGCTACGTCGATGACATGGTTCGTGCCGTTCACCTGGCGCTCGAAACTCCGGCAGCCGTCGGCGAGTCGTTCAATGTCGGCAACGTGCGTGCGGTCCAAACCATCCACGGCTTGGCGGAGACGGTCGTTCGCGTTCTGGGGTCCTCATCGAGTATCGATCACGTGCCCTCCGACTCGGTCGATGTGGAGCTCAGAGTGCCCAACATCAGTCACGCTGAGCGTGTCCTCGGATTCGTCGCAGAGGTCGGTATCGATGAGGGAATCGCCCGCACTGCGGCGTGGATGGCTCAGCGCGGAGCCACGGCATGATCCCGATCACCAAGCCGGTCAGCGGGCACGAGGAGCTCGAGGCGATACGTGCCGTTCTCGAGTCGGGCTATCTCGTACAGGGGCCGCGGGTCGCCGAGTTCGAAGCCGCCGTGGCGGCATGGAGCGGGTCGTCTCATGCCATCGCCGTATCGAACTGCACGGTAGCTCTGCGAGCGTCGTTGCTCGCGATAGGTGTCGGGCCTGGCGACGTGGTCGCCGTCGCGCCGTACTCGTGGGTGGCTACTGCGAACGCGATCGAGATGTGCGGCGCAACCCCCCTTTTCGTTGATGTCGACGCCGAGACGTTCAACATGTCTCCCGATCGCTTGGCCGACGCGATCGACGGCGCTCGTCGTCACTCGATGACCGGACGACTCAAGGCGGTCCTTCCAGTACACACGTTCGGGAACACCGCGGGGATCGACCAGATCGTCGCCCTTGCCGCAACCAATGGTCTTGCCGTCATCGAGGATGCAGCCTGCGCGATCGGTGCGACCGCAGGGGGCCGCCCTGCCGGATCGCTGGGCGTCGCGGGGTGCTACAGCTTCCATCCGCGAAAGGTGATCACTACCGGAGAGGGTGGAATGGTGGTGACTGATGACGACGATGTCGCCTCATTCCTACGTTCGTACCGCAACCACGGCCAGGCCATGGTCGATGGCGCCGTCGAGTTCATTCGCCCCGGCGACAATCTGCGTCTCACCGAGATGCAAGCGGCGATGGGCACGGTGCAGATGCGGCGACTGGCCGACGTCGTCGCGGCTCGGGCTCGTGGCGCCGAAAAGTATGATGCCGCGATGGCGGCCCTTGGGTGTACGCCGCAGCGTCGTGATCCGGGTGCTGTGGTCCAGTCCTATGTAGTCGTCGTCCCGGACGGAGTCCTGGCCGTCGACGTGGTCGGGCGACTGCGAGCGGTCGGCGTCGAGGCGACCATCGGTACCAACGCCATTCCGTTCGTGCGCTGGTACGAGCAGGCGTACGGTCTACGCGTCGCCGATCTGCCCGCGACCGCTCGGTTGATGGAACGTGCGGTTACGCTGCCGTTGTTTCCGTCGATGGTCGATGGCCAGTTCGACGAGGTGGTCGCCGCGTTGGAGGCGAGCGTGCGATGAGTTCAATCACCCCGGATTGGCATCATCTGCCGAGTAATCCGTTCAACCCGCATGCCTGGTTCGTTGGTGATCCAGTCGTCGGCGAGGGATGTTGGATCGGGGCGTTTACGGTGATCGACGGGTCG
>JANNNL010000103.1:0-2357 GCA_031398525.1 Actinomycetes bacterium
CGTTGGTTTTCACGACGGGTGACATGTGGTCACCGTATGGGTGGAACAGTCGGAACCCTCGGCACCTCCAAATGTGAATTGTTCGTATGGTCCACGCCGCGGGCTCGGGATGTCGACCAGACTGAGGGGGCATGGCTGGGATCGGTACCTCACTGCACTCGGCTGTGGCCACCACCCTCGCTCAAATGACCCGGTCGACTCGCTGGGAGCTGGTCGACGAACGCTCCTTGCGTTTCGATGCCCATCATCCTCAGGGCATGGTGCGGATCGGCTCAGTGTGGTGGATCTCGACCGTCGACATCGAGACGCGTCGGGGCTGGGTGCTTGCCGTCGACCAACACGGAGAACTGCTCGACCGGATCTCAGTCGGCGACGCAGCGAGGTATCACCCGGGTGGCATGGACTTCGACGGGGTTGCGTTGTGGATACCGGTGGCCGAGTATCGGCCGCACTCCACGTCGACGGTGTTTCGGATGGTGCCCGGCTCGCTACCCGAAGCGGTGTTCGACGTCGATGATCACGTGGGTGCGACTGCGCGCTGTGGTGACGCGGGCGACCTGGTCGGCTGGTCGTGGGGCTCTCGCCGCTTCTACCGCTGGTCGATCGACGGGCAGCTGCGAGACGCCCGGGTCAACCCGGCGTTCTTCGTCGACCATCAGGACTGCCAGTGGCTCGGGGATGGCTACATGATCTGTAGCGGCGTGGCCGAAGTCGGTCTGGCCGATGGACCCGGCTGGCTCGGAGGAATCGGTCTGCTGCGCACGGAAGACCTTGTGATGGAACGCGAAGTGCCCTTCCCATTTTACTCAGCATCGACCACCCGAGTCGCCACCCAAAACCCCCTGTGGACCGAGGTCCGCGGCGATCACCTGCTCCTCCACCTCCTCCCCGACGACGGCGCCGGCACCATCCTCACGTATACAACGCCTGTGGTCGGTCGAGAGGGTCGGTAGCGGGTTCATCCGCCGATCAACGGTCGAGGATGCCCAGGGCCTCGTCGGTCCACGCGAGCACGGCAGCCCCCGAGGCCTCGCCCGCGGCGAGGGTGATCAGGAAGTACTTGGCGTCGGGGTCGTCGGTGGCGGCTTCGAGTTCGGCGCGGATGTAGGCGTAGTTGGCCAGCTGACGTTCGGCATCGGCGCGGGCATCGAGGAGCAGCCGTCGGCAGCCGTCATCGCCGAGGTGGCGACCAAAGAACAGCCGCAGCAACGTGGCGTTGCGCGGCGGCGACGAATCGAATGGCTCCACCAGCAATGTCTTGAGCTGAACCAGTCCGGTGTCGGTGATCTCGAACCGGCTGCCCGACGTTTGTCCCTGGCCGAGCCGTCGGACGAGTCCCTTCGATTCGAGATCGGCGAGGGCGGGGTAGATCTGCCCGAAGCTCTCGGACCAGAAGTGACCCAGCGTCTCGCGGATCGCCTGGCGGAGCGCATACCCCGACATCGGTTCGACCGACAGGGCTCCGAGTACGGCCAGCTGCGTCTGGGAGGTTCGCTTCACGGTCGCAGACTAATCAGTGAACGAAGGTTGCTTCCAGATACCAAATGGTATCTAATAGATATCTATGCGAACCAAACACTCCTCTCCTCTGCGCTTGGTGGCCGTGGGGATGTTGCAGATCCTCGTCGGTGCCTGCTCGAGCGCCGTCGATTCCTCATCCACTGATCAGGAGCGCGCCGCTGGCACATCTGTTGACCCAGCCACCCCGTCGGTCGCATCAGGTGCGCGCACGACGGTGCCGCCCTCGTCGCCGGCTGGGTCGACGTCCACGCTTGCCACCAGTCCGATCGTGGTCCCGGCGTCTGCACCCATGACGACATCCCAGGAATTTCTCGTCCCCGAGTTCGCCGAACCCGACCGTGTGGCACTGACCGCGGCCGTGCAGCGCGGCGCGGCGACGTTACCGAACCCGAATGCGTCGGTCATCGCCACGGTTCGCCGGATTGATAGCCTGACCTGGTCGGGATCGGTGAGCGGCGCGGACCAGCCGGGCCAGGCGGATCGGACGGATCGGACGGCGGTGGTCGCACCCGTTCGCATCGCCAGCGTCGGTAAGACCTTCACGGCGGCGACGATCCTGCGCTTGGTTGAGGACGGCCGCCTCGGGATTGACGACCCGGTCGACCGTCACCTCACCCCGGCCACCGTCGAGCTCCTGGCCGGCGACGGCTACGACCTGTCATCGATCACGATCCGGCACCTGTTGCAGCACACCTCGGGCCTCTTCGACTATGCGTTCGGTGAGGGTTCACCGATGCTCGACCGGGCCTTGAACGACCGCTCGCATCGGTGGACGCGCGACGAACAATTGGCCCTCGCCGTCAGCGTCGGCGATCCGCTCGGCTCGCCCGAGGAGG
>JANNNL010000131.1:0-4059 GCA_031398525.1 Actinomycetes bacterium
CGCCGCCGGCGGCCCCCCACGACACCCGAGTTGCCGGTCCCCAGATTGATGTTGAGGCATTCGCCCGCTGGATGGACGACAACGGCGTTCCTGGTGCGGGAGAGCTGCCCGATCTGGGGTCGTTGTCGGGCGGGTCGCAGAACGAACTCACCCTGATCAAGCGCGGTGGCCGCACAATGGTGATGCGCAAGCCACCGGCCGGTGCGGTCGCCGATCGCCTCGATGGCATCCGTCGTGAACACCGGCTCGTGCGGGCGTTGAAGGGGGCCGACGTCCCCCACGCCGAGTACATCGCAGGCACCGACGACCCCGACCTGATGGGCATGCCGTTCTACATCATGGACGCCGTCGACGGTTGGTCTCCGGCCGATCTGCGGGGTTGGGAAACACCCTTTGATACCGACGAATCGCTGCGCCCCGGTCTCGCATTCGAGCTGGTCAGAGGGGCTGCGCTGCTCGGCAACGTCGATTGGAAAGCGCGCGGCCTCGAAGGGTTTGGACGCCCCGAGAACTTTCACGACCGTCAGGTCGACCGATGGCTGGCCTTCCTGGAACGGATCAAGTGCCGCGAACTGCCCGGCCTCGACGACGCGTCCGCCTGGCTGCGCAACCACAAGCCGAAGCACTTCATGCCCGGGATCATGCATGGCGACTACCAGTTCGCCAACGTGATGTATCGCCACGGGGCTCCGGCCGAGTTGGCGGCGATCATCGACTGGGAGATGACCACGATCGGCGACCCGCTGCTCGATCTCGGCTGGATTCTGATCAACTGGCCCACCGACGGCGTCGAATTCGAGCCCGGCTACGTCGACCTGACCGGGATGCCGACCCGCGCCGAAATGTGCGCCCACTACGAACTGCACTCGGGCCGTTCAACCGAGGACATCGACTACTACATGGTCCTCGCCCGCTGGAAGCTCGCCATCGTGCTCGAACAGGGCTACAGCCGGTTCCTCTCCGGAGCAGCCGTCTCGGAGTCGGTCGCCGCGTTCGGCCCGATCGTGCTTGACCTGGCCAACAAGGCCGGAGCCCTGGCCCGGAGCCTGACATGAGCGGCGCTTTCACAGAAACGTGCCGCGAAGGTTGACGCCGATGACCCGGTCATAGTCATCGAGCGTGTAGTCGACCAGTCGCCGTTGCGCGCCGACCACCCCGGCGTTGTTGTGGGCGAAGTCGAGCCGGCCGAAGTTCGTCACGGCCGTCGCCACCATTGCGTCGACCTCGTCGGGGGCCACGATGTCGCACGTGACGGCGATCGCCGTTCCGCCTGCGTCAGCGATCATCCGGACCGTCTCGGCGTTCGCCTGCTCGTCGCGATCGGCCGCCACCACCTGGGCTCCGGCGGCCGCCAGACGAACTGCCGTCGCCCGCCCGATCCCCGAACCAGCCCCCGTCACCAGCCCGGCCCGGCCGGTCAGATCGCTCTTTCCTGCACGGGGGCTGCGCCCCCGGACCCCATCGCGGCCCGATTCGCTGGCGCTCGGTCGGTCGGCATTCGCTGCGCTCACAGCTCACTCCTCACGGCTCACTCCTCGTCGGGAACGCGGCGGAGTCCGCGGGGTCAATGACGTTCTGGCGCCATGGACCGTGCTTGGTTGCCCAGGTGATCTCGTAGGTACCGGCGAGACGACTGAAGATCTCGGCACTGACGTAGCCATCGGAGCCGGCCATGCTCGGCCCATACATCTCACCCGGATCGGCGGTCATCACTGCTCCGGCGGTCAACCCGACTCCGTGTTCGTCGGTCAGCGACCCGCTGAGCAGCACCTCCAAACGGTGGCAGTCGTGCGAATGACGAGGAAGTTCGTATCCCGGCGGAGCACGGAAGATCACCACCGCCGGAGTCTCGAGATCGGCCGGGTCGCCGAGGGCGAACATCCGGTACCCCATTTCCGGGAACGCCGCGCAGGCATCGACGAGCGGTTGCAGGTGTGGCGCGGGCACCCCACCGAAGAAGCCGTCGTTGCCGATCGATTGGAACGCAGCGCCGCGTTCGACGTTCGCCGACGGCCGCGGAGCATGGCCCGCTACGGGGAGTTCGCCGCTCACGCCCGCATCTTCTTCGATCTTGTTGGTCTTGCGCGGCCCTCGGCGCGTCTCCCAGAACAGCTCGTAGGTGCCGAGCATCGAGCCGAACAATTCGAGCACGACGTAGCCGTTTGGGCCGGCAATGTGCGGGCCGTACATGTCCATGTGGTGGGCGAGCATGATGTCGCCAGCCTGGTAGCCGTGGCCGGTGGCGTCGGTGAAGCCACCATCGAGAACCACTTCGAACCGCTCTCAATCATGGCAGTGACGTGGAAAAACGTGGCCAGCGTCGGCCTTGATCACCACCACGCCGGGAGTCTCCAACCGGTGAGGATCGCCAAGCGAGAAGATCGACGTCGGCAACCCGTTGGTGCGGCCCTGTTCCACCAACGTCGTCAAGTACGGCGCCGGAACCTGGTCCCAGAAATCCTCGTCATGAATGCTCTGAGCCATCGCCATCGTCTCCTTCATGGACTGTCCCACGCCCACGGCAGCGAGTCGAGACCCGCCGCCCCGCCAACGTGCTGGGTGATCAGCGCGCCAGGAGCGACCGTGAAATCGGGAATCGCCCGCAGCCATTCGTCGACCGCCATCCGCAACTCCATGCGGGCCAGCGGCGCCCCCACGCAGCGATGGATTCCCGCCCCAAACGCCAGGTGGCGATTTGGTTGCCGATCGGGCAGAAACCGGTCGGCATCGGCGAACTGGCGCGGATCTCGGTTCGCCCCGGTGGTCGACAACACGATCCGGTCGCCAGCCGTCATCGGACACCCGGCGAACTCGACGTCGTCGCGCACGACTCGCGACGTCGCCACCACCGAGTAGTGCCGCAGCACCTCCTCGACAAACGCCTCGATCCGCGTGGGATCGTCGCGCAGCCAATGGCGATGCTCAGGGTGTTCAGCGAGGTGACGGAAGAGGTAGCTGAACACGCCGGCAGTCGTGTCCATCCCGGCGACATACAGCAGGAAACACATCTCGCGCAGCTCGGCATCGGTCACCGGGCGACCGTCGACTTGTCCGGCAATCAACCGGCTGACGACGTCCTCGCCCGGGTGCGCTGGGTCGACCTGCGCGGGATCCACTGATGTGAGTCATGGATGTTGTAGTTGACCTGCGTACTCGAGAACCGCAGGTGGTCGCCGAACGCCGCCTGCACATCGTCGAACCTGGTCAGATACCACAAAGTCCACGGCATCGCGTCGCTACGAAACACCGGCGATGCCTCACGCAACTCATCCCAAATCATTGGATGGTGAGCGAGCACGGCCGAGTCCGACCCATGGTCGAACCCCGGCCGTAGTGGCACCGAGCTCAGGTCGGCGTCCATCTCAGCCGCGCGCCCCGACGCCAATTTGGAGCGCCGTGGCGCGTGGAGCGCTACTGCACTCCCCAGATCGTGCCAGTGGCGTGATACGCACGGGTCGCCTGCTCAGGCTCAGCTCAGCGCGGCGCGAAGCGCTGGCCGCCGTCGAGGCGGATGGTGCCGCCGTTGAGCATCGGGTTCTCGATGATCGCGATGGCGAGCCGGGCGTATTCCTCGGGCTTGCCCATGCGCTTGGGGAACGCGGCGTCTTTGGTGAGCGCACCCTTGAATTCCTCTGGAATCCCCGAGGTGATCCCCGTGTCGAACAGGCTCGGGGCGACGGCGTTGACCCGGATGCCGAACGAGCCGAGGTCGCGGGCCATCGTCAGCGACATCCCGGCGATCCCGGCCTTGGCCGCGGTGTATGCCACCTGGCCGATCTGCCCTTCGAACGCGGCGATCGAGGCAGTGTTGATGATCACGCCGCGCTCCTCGTCCTCGTTCGGAACATTGGTGTGCATGTGCCACGCCTGCAAGCGGTTCAAGTTGAACGTCGAGACCAGGTTCAACTCGATCGTGAACTTGAAGTCATCGAGCGAGTGCGGGCCCTCCTTGCCGATCGTCCGGGCCCCTCGGCCCCCACCGGCCGTGTTGATCGCCGCGTCGAGCCCGCCGAGGGCTGCTACCGCCTCGTTGATCACGACTTCGACACCCTCGTAGTC
>JANNNL010000191.1:0-17570 GCA_031398525.1 Actinomycetes bacterium
GCCATCGGCGGCGAAATCCAACGACTCCGCATCGGGCTTGGCTCCATCCGGGAAGCGGATGTCGGCGACCGGGGTGGCCACGAACGTGGCCAGGTCGATGCTGTAGAGCACGGACTCGGGGCGATCGTCAGACGCCCAGAGGGTCCCCAATTGAGGTTCGAAGCCGAGCCCACCCGGTGATCCGCCGATCGCAGCGAGGGCATGAGGGCCCGAAAGCACCGTCGCGGTGTCGGGGTCGAGTCGATAGAGATTGGCTCCACTGGTGACCCACAGCTGCTCATCGGTTGGATCGGCCGGATTCAGCCACATTGCCGCGCCGTCGATGTGGCCCGGCAGCGCGGTAGCGATCTCGGTCTCGGTGTTCGTGTCGAGGTCGTAGTACCACAGATGCGAAGGACCGTCGGAGAAGAGGGCAATTGAGTTCGTCGAGGCGCGGTACGCCAGGCCTTCGCCGCGGAACACCTGAGACAGCGGAACCGAGGTGGGCGGCTGCGGTGAGTCCGTGTTGGGGTTGAACACGAACAGTTCGGCCGTGTCGTCGGTAATGCCCCAGCACACCGGAGCCACGGCATGCGCTTCCGTGGGCGCCATCAGCATGATGGGCAGGCCTACAGCTCCCAAGATGAGGGGAAGTACACCCCAACCGACCCGACGAATTCCGACAGTTGCCGACATCGTCACCACTCCTCGTTGTTGCCTGTGCGCTTTGGCAGTGCCCCGGAGATCCGGCCATCGGAAATCCGCGTGAGGCGACCACGCCGTGGCAGGTGAAGATACTGACGCTATCTTGACGAAATCCCACCAAGCGTGAGGAATAGACCATCGGGCCTATTCCAAGACGCTGATTGTGTCGGGCGACCTCAGAGCGAGTGGCTCTCAGGAAGTCAGTTGTCAAGTCTCCGGGCACGGCGCGGCCGACCCAGGCACAGAAGAACCCCGCCGCCGAACAGGAGTCCGACGGCCGCTCCGAGGGTCGCGTTCGACCTCGGGGTACCGCCGGTCTCGGGCAGCGTGATGTCTAGCTGCACCGTATCGGGTGGCCGACTATCACGGCTGATGAACCGCTTAGGCTGGTCATACGAGGGGTCGGGGTCCGGTACCGGAGTCGTCACCGGTTGTGGATCGCTCCCAGGCACCGACGATGGGGGCGGCGGCGGCGGCCAGGTGTAGCCGCGGTAGTGGGCCGGGTCGTCATCGGTCACGCTAATCGGTGGCGGCGTCAGGTTATTCGGTTGCGGCGGCGGATCAGCCCAGCCAACCACGTCGCCGACGTTGCGGTAGAGCTCGGGCACGGCCGGGCTCTGTCCATCGCATTGGACCGCTCCACCAACCGGCAGATCACCGATCACGTTGGTTCCGGATGGGCAGACAACCGCAACGCCTCGGTCATCGGTGACCGTGACGTCGCGAAGGGGCAGGTTGCCCGTGTTCGTTACCAGATACTTGAAGTAGGCGACGGTGCCCGCTTGGATATCGGGTCCCGGGGCCTCATCGGCGTCGTGGGTATTCACGTACTTCTCGATGTCGATGGCCGGGTCGATCGGCTGGAATACCTCGGCGCCACCGTTGCAACCGAGGCCTTCGAGATCGCCGGTGCCCGGGGTGGGACCGGCCACCTGGGTCACGATGCCAGTTGCGACGTCGATCTCGAGGATGTAGCGACTGCCGCGGTGGTCTCCGAAGTCCTCCTCGGTGTACAACTGGCCCTGGGCCCCGAAGTCGAGCGCCTCGGAATCGGGACGAGATCCGTCGGGCCACCGAATGTCGACCACCTTGGTTGCGCTGAAGTCCGTCAGGCTGATCTTGTACAGCGTGGCTTCGGGGGCGTCATCGGTCATCCACAGCTCGCCGGTACGCGGCTCGAAGGCCAGCCCGCCCGACGATCCGCCGATGCCCGGCAATACATGAGGGCCCTCAAGAATCGCCGCCGTTTCGGGGTCGATGCGGTACAGCAACGCACCAATCACGATCCACAGCGCCTCGTACGTTGGATTCGCCGGGTCGACCCACAGGGCCGCCGCATCGACATGGCCCGGCAGGTTCGCTCCGACCTGCGTCTCGTCCCCGGATTCAACGTCGTAGTGCCACATCTGGGCCGGAGCGTCCGAGAACATGATCAGGTCGTGCTTCGATGCCCGGTACGCCATTCCCTCCCCCGAATACACCCGGCTCAGAGGAGCCGCCGTCGGAGGAATGGGGTTGGTCTTGGACAGATTGAACCGGAGGATCTCGGGCGTGTCATCGGTGACGGCCCAACAGATGGGCACCACTTCAACCGGAGCACTGCCGGGCCCGGGAGCCGGGCTCGCCGATGCACTCCCTGCTATAGGAACCACCGCTACCAGCGCCGCCAAGGCCATTGCCTGGGCCATTCGCCGGATGCCGAATGGATATGACCGCGCGCCCGCTCTCCACACTGAAAGCATTCTCAATGTTACATCAAGCGTCATGTTCCCGTCACCGTTCCGAAATATTTAGCCATCGTCGCTAGAATGACGTTAAAACGAGCACCTTGTGACGCCATTCGTACGCTTTACGTGGTTTTATGAAATCACCATATGAAGAGACAGACCCTGGTGTGTATGGGTCATACGGTTCATGGAGCAATCCCCGAGCGGGATGACGTGAAAGGATCTGGCAATGCCCAAACCACTCCGAGACGGATGCATCCATGTGGTCATCGAGATCCCCCGCGGAAGCCGCAACAAGTACGAGATCGATCACGAAACCGGCCATATTTTCCTTGACCGCCGGTTGTTCACGGCGACCACGTACCCGGCCGACTACGGCTTCATCCCCAACACCCTCGGCGGTGACGGCGACCCACTCGACGCCCTGGTACTCCTCGAAGATCCCGTGTACCCCGGGGTGTGGGTCGAGGCCAAGCCTGTCGGACTGCTGTGGATGCAGGACGAGGCAGGCCCCGACGCCAAGATCATCTGCGTACCGTCGACCGAGCCTCGCTGGAAGGGCGTCGAAGATCTGAAGGACCTGCCCGACGAGCTGCTCGAAGAGATCAAACACTTCTTCGACGTCTACAAGGCCCTCGAGCCCGACAAGACGTCCGCGACAGCCGGATACGAGAACCGCAAGGCGGCGTGGCGTGAGATCGAACTCGCCAAGGCTGCGTACGTGCCGCCGGTCGGCCACTCGTAGCCGCGTGCTGGCCCGGACCGGCGTCAGTACGACGCCGGCGCGACCTCAGACACCGCGACGTTGAGCGACGAGACCGGCATTCATCGACTGCTTGGCCGCCATCACCGAGGGGAGGGCGCTGATCTCTGGCACTCCGACCTCCCAGAACGCGCCACCCTCGGTCCACTTGTTCTGATGCGTCTCCATCGCGATCACATAGGTGCGATCGGCGGCCCGAGCCCGTACCAACGCCTCGTCGAGTTGGGCAATCGACGAGATGCGCTCCGTCTGGCAGCCCATCGCCGCCGCGTGGGCGGCGAAGTCGACCCGGACTTCGTCGACGATGTTGCAGTCGGCAAGCAGGTTGTTGTAGCCGTTGCCGCCCTGGTTGGTCTGCAACCGATGGATCACGGCGAACCCGCCGTTGTCGCAGACGACCACGATCAGCTTGTGCCCCGACAGCACCGATGAGTACAGGTCGCTGTTCATCATCATGTACGAGCCGTCGCCGACGAACACGAACACCTCGCCCTGGGGACGCGCCATCCGCACCCCCCACGCCCCGGAAATCTCGTAGCCCATGCACGAGAACCCGTACTCGCAGTCGAACGTGGCCGGGGCCTGTGACCGCCAACCGTTGTTCAACTCACCGGGAAAGCCCCCCGCCGCCGTGAGAGCGAAGTCGTCGGGGGTCGCTTGGCGCGACACCGCCCCAACGACCTGGGCGTATGAGGGCAGGGAGTCATCTTCGGTCGGGCGGGCGATCGAGTCGATGTACCGCCAGTAGCCCGCCACTTCGTCGGCGGCTTGGGCCATTCTCGCCGCCGGAGCGGTGTGACCCTTCAAGAGTTCGCCCAGTTCACGCAACGTTTCGCGGGCGTCACCGGTGACCGGCAACTGGCGATGCTTGACCGCGTCGAAGCGGGCGGCGTTGATGCCGATGATCGTCGTGTCGGCACCGAATACGGTCCACGACCCGGTGGTGAAGTCTTGCAAGCGGGTGCCGACGGCGAGCACCACATCGGCATCGGCGCAGAGGTTGTTGGCCGACTCGCAGCCGGTGGTGCCGATCGGGCCGGCATAGTTGGGGTGATCGTGACGCAGGCTGGTCTTTCCGGCCACGGTCTCGACCACGGGGATGCCGTGCGTCTCGGCAAACGCCTGCAGCTCGGCCTCGGCGAGCGAGTAGTGCACTCCCCCTCCGGCGATGATCACCGGGCGTTGGGCCGACCTGAGGGCGGTCGCCGCTGCCTGGAGCTGGTCGATCGAGGCCCGGGGGCGGGGCACGGCATGCGTGGTGGTTGCGAGGAACGCGAGCGGGACGTCGAGCGCCATCGCCTGCACGTCTTGGGGCAGACCGATGAACGCCGGTCCGCAGTCCCCCGGGTCAAGCATCGTCGACAAGGCCTGGGGCAACGAGGTGAGCACTTGTTCGGGATGCACGATGCGATCCCAAAATCGCACCACAGGACGGAAGCCGTCGTTGACCGTCGTCGACGGGTGGCCGAAGTGTTCGACCTGCTGGAGCACCGGGTCGGGTAGACGGCTTTGGAAGGTGTCGCCGGCCAGCAACAGCAGCGGTAGGCGGTTGGCCATCGCCACCGCCGCAGCGGTGATCATGTTGGTCGCACCGGGGCCAACCGACGAGGTGGCGACCATGATCTGCTGACGGCGCATCGCCTTGGCGTAGGCGACGCCAGCAAGGGCCATCCCTTGCTCGTTCTGGCCGCGCCAGGTGGGGATCTCGTCGCGGTGTTGTTCCAACGAGTGGCCCAGGCAGGTGACATGGCCATGGCCGAAAATGCCGTAGACACCGGGGAACAGCGGAACGTCGACGCCATCCACGCCGGCCACGGTCATCGTGGTGCGCTGGGCGATCATCCAACGCACGATGGCCTCGGCGACCGTCATCCGTTCGGTCTGGGTGGCTGCAGGAGCCGTCATGATCAGTCCTTCCTCAGGGAGACAACGTCTTCCCAGCTACCCGACGCATGTGAACGCAGCACGGCGTCCTGCACGCTGACGTAGTCGATGGCCTCGGCGAAGCCGGGGACGTGTTGGCGGCCGTGAGCCACCGATTCGAGATACTCGTGGTCTTCGATGCACACGAGGTCTTCGAAGCCGATGGCGTTGGCCGATCCGGGGACGAAGTTGCCGTGATGCGGGAAGCGGTCACCGCCATAGACGGTGGTGTAGCCGGTGTGCTTGTGCTCGGCGGCGACGTAGACCTGCAACTCGTTCATCTTCTCGAAGTTCCAGCGAATCGATCCTTTGGTGCCGAAGAGCTCGAACATGTTCTGGCTCTCGGGGCCGACCACAGTGCGGCTGGTCTCGAAGGTCCCCCGTGCGCCGTTGGCGAAGCGGCACATCATCGCCGCATAGTCCTCGTTGGTCACCGCCCCGGTCGGGTCACCGGGCTGGCCCCGGTCGTAATGGGTGCCGGCACCGGTGGGCATCGGACGCTCGGGAATGAACGTCTCGATGGTGCCCATCACCTGGGTAATCGGGCCGACGAGGAAGTGGGCGAGGTCGACCGAGTGGCTGAGAATGTCGGTCGACACTCCGTGGCCCGACTGGTCGACCTTGAACCGCCACGAGAGCAGGCCCATCGGGTCGGCGCCATACATCGAGTAGAAGCGGCCGTAGTAGTTGGTGATCTGCCCGATCGTGCCATCGGCGATCATCTGGCGGGCGTGCTGCACCAGCGGCGCCCACCGGTAGTTGTAGCCAACGCCCGACACGACCCCCGCCAGTCGGGCGGCCCGCTCGGCGATCACCGTCTGGGCGGGCGTGCCGCCAACGGGCTTCTCGCAGAACACGTGCTTACCGGCGGCTGCGGCGGCCTCGACCATTTCGACATGGAGCATGTTCGGCGAGGTCACGAACACGACGTCGACGTCGGGATGGTTGACCGCGTCACGCCAGTCGGCGACGGCTTCGCGATACCCAAATCCGGCGACCGCCTCGGCCCGCCGTGACGCCTCGACGTCGGCGACGACCACCATCTCTGGCTCGTACGACCGGTTCGGGAAGTACGACGGGGCCCGGCGGCAGCCGCGGCTGTGGGCTTGACCCATCCAGCCGAAGCCGATGACGGCGACACCGAGCTTCCTGCGATCGGCTGCAACTGCTTCGGACACGGACGGTTCAGACATGGGTGACAACTCCATTGGCGCTGGTCATTGGGCATCGGGGGTCGATTGGCATGTCGGCCCACGAGTCGCGCACCCAGTGATGGGTGGGGTCATCGCAGAACGCCATGCTTCGTTCGCCACCGGGCCCGGCGAGAACATTGAGGTAGTACAACGGGTAACCGGGAGCGGCAACGCACGGGCCGTGGTAGCCCTTTGGCACCAGGAACACATCGCCGTCGCCGATCGACAGGTTCACATCGAACAGGTCGCCGGGCTCGTGAAGGCCGGCGACGGTGTACGTGCGATGCATGGCAAAGCCTTCGGCGGCATAGCCACGGTGCGCCGTCGAGCCGATGCGAAAGTAATAGATCTCTTCGTTGTCGACCGCGCAGTCGCCGACCCCGTCGTGGCGGTGCGGCGGATAGCTCGACCAGTTACCGTCGGGGGTGAGCAGTTCGCAGCAGACCAGTCGGTCGGCCCCGTCGAACCGGTCGGGGCTCATGAAGTTGGTGACCTGCCGCGTCGCCGGCCCGGCCCCCCGCAAGTCGACGGCCACATCACCAGCCGCAATGTAGGCCGGGTCGAACCGGCGCGTGGCCCGCGCCGACGGCAGCGCCAACTCGCAGCCCGTTGTCGTCGACAGCCGCAGCTCGGCGTCGATCGGAACGTAGGCACAGTCGGTCACCCGCGAGAACACGTCATCACGCCCGGCCAGTTCGTACGTCACCGACTCGACTTCGACGCGCGCCGATCCGCCGAGCGGTAGGACCGCCATCTCCTCGCCGCCGGTGGCCAAGGTGATCGACTCCCCCGCGGCCAGGGTGACAACGCGTAGGCCGCTGTAGGTCCACCCGGCTCGTTCGGGGGTGATCACCACATCGAAGCCGTCGGACGCGGCGGTGCCGCGCTGGACGAGCAGATCTTCTGGCTTGATCATGGCAACGATCCTTGTATGGCGGGCGTGGTCGGCGGGTGAGGGGGCGATGATTCAGCCGGACAGACGGTACTCAACGGCGAGCCGCCGCGGCGGCAATGACCAAGTTGGCGGCGCGGTCAACGGCGCCCGCCACGTCGCCGTCGGCCGGATAGAGCAACGCTCGGCCGATCACCAGGCCGCGCACCGACGACTCGTGCAGGGCCGTTTCCCACGACGCGTAGGTCGCCTCGGGATCAGCGCCGGGCGCGCCCCCGAGAATCAGCAAGGGTTGGGTGGTCATCGCTGCCACCTGCTTGATGTCGGCCGTCGCTTGGATCTTCAGCCAGGTGTAGGCGCTGGAACCGCCGAGCGCGGCGGAGATGCCGACCGCCCGCACCAGCTTGCCCGGACGGGCGTCCCAGATTCGCTTGCCGTCGGGGCCGCGGGTGTAGGGAATCGGCTCGACCATCGCCATCATCCGGTGATCGTTGAGGTCTTGCACCGCGTGAGCACAGGCGACCAGTGTCGAGTTGGTGCCGGCGTCGTCGTCGTCGATTCGCAGCAGCATCTTGCCCGCGTCGAGCCCCGCGCTGACCAGGTGTTTCGTGTCGTAGGCGGTGAACCGGTCGTCGAGTTCCCACACCGCGCCGGCGATACCGCCGCGATTCATCGTTCCCACGGCAACGCGACTTTCAAGCGCCCCGAGCACCACCAGGTCTTCCATGATGTCAACACTGGCCAGCACCCCGTCGACGCGGGGGTTGTCGAGCGCGGCGAGCAGCCGATCGAGCATCGAGCGGCGGTCGGCCATCGCCAACGGGTCGTCGCTGAGGCCAACCATCCCGCGGGCCGTGTGGTCGGCGGCGACGATGAACATCATCCCGTCCGCGGTCAGGCTGGTGCGTCGAGCCCGGGTCGCCAAGGCCTGGGTGATGAGCTCGGGCTGCGACACTCGAATGTCGGTAAGGTCGCGGTACTGGGCGTCAGACAACCGCATTGCCTGCCTTCAACATCTCGTAGTCCTGCATCGACTGGCGCTTCTTCCTCGAATTAGAGCGCTCTAATCCTAGCTCACTCGTGAGCGTGAAGCGCCGCCAGGCGTAGCGAACACGAGGGAGCGGTCAAAGCGAGCCGTCAGGCGAGCGGAGACCAGTCCCGAGAATTCAGATGACGTTAACTGCCGCAGTCCTGGCAGTGGACGTCGTCGATGGATTTGCCGGCGATCAGGTCGCGGACCCAGTCGACCAGCAGCACACCATTGACCTTCTCGGTGTAGAACTCGGGCGTACCGATCACCGTGTGGTCGTGACCGGGACTGATATAGCTATCGAGTTCCACTCCACCAGCCTCGATCTGCGCCTCGTTCTTGTCGATCAGGTCTACGAGGCGGTCGGCGGGAATACCCGCCAGCGAAGCGAAGAACTGCTGGGTCTCATCGAACGCGTAGTCGTGGCGGGCGAAGGCAATTGTCGGGTCGTGCGCACCGGACTTCACGAAGAGTCCGGGGAGGCTCCAGGTCTCCAAGGTGATCGCGGCGTACTCGGACCATGCCGGCACTGCGTTCATCGTGCCCCACACTGCCCCGATCGTGGCGTTGATCACCGGGATGTCGGGGTAGGCCCCCGAGCCATCGGCGAAAACCGATATCCGAGCGGTGGGCAGCACGTCGTGGGTCAGCCCGGCATACAGGGGTGACGGCACCGACCCGCCGCTCGCCCCGGTGACGACGACCTCGGTCGCATCGGGGAATGTCTCTGCCATCTTCTTGAGTGCGGTCGTCGCATTGATCGAGCCCTTGTGCTCGACGACTACGCCGTCGCCGTAGTCATGGGTGGCGTTGCCCAGGTGAACATCGCCAGTGCAGTACGGGACGAACACCATCGAGTAGTCAGCGAACGGGTTCTTCGGATTGGCCAGATCGAACAAGCCCTCGTTCGACGTCATCCCGCCCTCGTAGCCGACAGTTCGTTTGAAGTTTGTCGACTTCGGCCCGCAGCCCGCCGCGTCGAAGCACGCCCCGCCGCCTTCGAGGAAGAATACGACCTTGGCCGGGTCGGCCTTGCGAACGAAGAAGGAGTACTCGCTCTTGTCGCTGCACATGCAATCCGAGGGGGCGACGATCCGCTCCCATTCATCGACGTACGACACCGTGGTGACCGGTGCCTCGGTGGTTGTGGCGGCCTGGGTGCTTGCCGGTGGTTCAGCCGGCGCGGGGGCGGCCGTCGTCGCGATGGCCGCGGCGACCGTCGTAGCGGGGGCGGCCTGTGGACCTTCACTACTCGCACAGGAGGTCACTAACCCGCCAACAACCATCATCACCAGGACATTTCGCCGCTTCAACATTCGCATGACGGTATCGGGACTCGCCACGCTCTCGGGCATCAACGAGACGTTGGCGGCGATGCGCCGCGGCGAGATCGTCGGCCGTGCGGTCCTCACATTTCCGACGCTCACGTGATCGAGCGACGGGGCCCACCGTCGCGTGCGACGTGCGCCCACCGTCGCGTGCGACCGCGCCATCGTCGCACACAACCGCGCCTATCGATCAGCCGTGAACCTCGACCATCGGCGCGATGCGACGGGTAGCGAAGTCTTCGATCAAGGCCGAGACCTCGTGCGCCGCGCTGAATGTCAGCATGTGGCCCCGGCCCCGAATCTCGACGACTTCGAGGTCGACGACCATTGAGCGCAAGTTGTCCAGATCGCATGGGAAGCTCCCGGCGACGTACAGCACAGGACACGTCAGCGTGCGTACGGCCGCGGTCGCGTCGTGCTCGACGAAGGCCCGCCACGTCGCCGCCAGCACGTCCCGGCCGGAACCGGCGATCATGCCGATCACCGATTGACGATCGGACTCCGGCAGCCCGGCGGGAAACACCCAGCGATCGGCGAACGTGCGTAGCGCGGCGAGCCACTCAGCCCCCTCCAAACCCGCGGCCATTGCCGCGGAGGCCTCGACGAATTCGGCAGATGGGACCGTCGGGCCGTCGAGGATGACGAGGCCTGACACCAACTGTGGGTAGCGGGCCGTGAGTTCGATCGATGGTTTGTCGAAACTATGCGAGACCACCAGCACCCGGTCGAGGCCGAGGTCAGCGCACAGATCGTGAAGTTCGTCGACAACCCGGGCGATGGCGTAGCCGGCGGGGTCCAGATCTGATTCGCCGTGGCCGCTGCGATCGAGGGCAACCACCCGGTGAGCGACCCGCAACGCGGCGATCTGCGAGTCGAAATGGTGACGATTGCCGCCGAAGCCATGGACGAACAGAATCACGGGCGAGCCGGCTCCCGTATCGTCGAAGGCAATGGTGTGACCGTGGATGGTGGTGGTGGGCATGGTGGGTTCTCCTTGTCGAGTCGGGTGACTGCGCTCAGAGGACCACATCGCGACCGTCGGCCGCTTCCACCGAACACACCATTTCTTGGGCGGTGGGGATGGTCAGAACTATGTAGTCATCAGCCCGGATGTATGCGCCCAGGCGGTCGCTTCCGACCGGTTCCGGGTGCCCAGCTTGAGATACACGTTGGCGACGTGGCGGTTGATCGTCGCCGGGGACAGCACCAGGCGGTCTGCGATTTCGTGGTTCGTCAACCCCGAGGCGACCATCCGAAGGACTTGCACCTCGCGAGTACTCAGCCCGTGCATTCCCCCCAGGGTGACCCCGGCGGCGGCGTTGGCACCTCGCGGGGTAGACGGCAACCGGTCGGCCAGACGACGACTCCAACCCGACATCCCAAGTGCGGTGCAGGCCTCCATCGCTCGGGCGTGCACGGCTGCGCCCGACGGTCCGCCGAGGGCGGCATCCTCGGCATCGACCATCGCCGCCAGCGATCGGTGCCCACTGGCGAGATAGTCGCGGCGAGCATCGGCAAGCGCCGTCGCGGCCTCGACGTCCCGACCCCTCGTCGCCTCCAACCGACCGCGCGAATGGGCGAACGAGAGACATGGCCCGCGGGGCGCGCCTGCGGCATGCTGGCGATCAAGCAACACCATCAATCCGAGCGAGGCGTCGACGTCACCGAGGAGATACGCGGCGGCAGCCCCGAACCACAGGGCTCCCCCGACGCCGTGGTCGAACGGATCCAATCGCTCGATCCCAGTCACGGCATGTTCAAGCATCTCCCGGGCGCCGTCGACCTCGCCACCAAGCGCCGCCGTGGCCGCCCCTATTGACAACATCACCACCGAGAACGGCCCGGCCCCAGCCCGGCGGTGAGCGAAACTCCACAACCGATCGACGATGGCCGCAAGATCGCCTTCGCCCGCACCCTCACCACGGCAATAGGCGACGACTCCCCGCATCATCGGGGTCAGGGCGTGCAACCGATGGGTGGGCCACAGGTCGGTCGAGAGCGATCCGGCGGTGGTCAGATGTCCGTCGGCCGATCGCAGATCGCCGAGTAACGCATCGCAGAACGCCAGAAATGCATGGGCCTCAAGCTGCGCCGGGATCGAGCTGGTATCCATGCCGATGGCCAGCAACTCGTCGTACAACCGTCGGGCCTGGGCCACCTGACCATGGCGCAGCACCAAGTCCCGAGCGACGAGATCGAGGCCGCGGCGCAGCACAACCGGGTTCACACGCGACCGGACCTCCAGCAACAGACGCTGGGTATCGTCGATCGAGCGATGCGCGAACGCTTCGACGGCGAGCGCTCGATCCCCCTCGTCGGGGCTTGCCCGCAATGCCGCCAGCGCCCGCTCGGGAAAGCCCGTCCAACGGCCTGCATACACGGGACCGTCCAAGACGAGTTCGACCGGGTCGACGAGCACCACCAATCGCGCCCAGAAGAGGTCGGACGGCGCGGCGTCGGTCTTCGCGGGGTGGACCGTCACGCCGTCGTCGGTCGCCAGGCGTTCGAACGCTTCGGTGACCAGCGGCTCCCAGACATCGCGCGGCACGCCTTCGCGCAGCAGCGACACAACCCGGGCGACGAGCATCGAGACTCGCGACGCATCGAGACCGACCATTGCCTGCCGCGTCGCATTTACCGCGGCGGAAGCGTCGAGCAGCGCCGCCGCCGCGGTCGCCTTGAGCGACCAGGCCGCTGCGACAGCACCGGCGTCGCCTCGACCGGTCGATGTGAGCAGTGTCACCAGGCGATCCGCACATTCGATGGCCTCCCGGTGGGCCCCCGAACCGGCGAGTTGCCTCGCCGCTTGAAACAGCGCGGCCGCGACCATCGAATCGGTGATGCCCGGCGCGCCTCGCGCCAACCACATATGGCCGGCAACCGCCACGGCGTGTTCTTCGGGGCCCTCCGCCCGAAGTACCTCGGCCAGCGCCGCATGAACCAGCAGCCGCTTGGTCGGATTGACCATCTCGGCGACGGCGTCGCGCACCAACGCGTGGGCGAACCGATACACCGCGCCACCGCCGACGACCGACTCGATCAACCCGTGCGAGAGTGCGTCATCGACCGCTGCGAGCCCGGCCTCAAGTTCGACATTGGCGACCGATGCGATTCGTTCCAACTCAAATGTCGCCGCAGCAACCGCCGCAACCTGCAAGACCGCCACCGTCGAATCGCTCAGACCCGCAAGCCGTTCACGGACAACGAGACGAACCGTTGCGGGAATACCCAGCTCCGAAGTACTGACATTGCTCGACCAACGCCCGTCTCGCGACACCACCTGGCCGGTGGCGGCCAGGTGACGGGCCAGTTCGCGCACGAACAACGGGTTGCCATCGGTTGCCATGCCGATCGCCCGGACCAACGCCGCCGGGGGCTCGCCACCCAAGGTTTCGGCGACCAGCTCGCCTACTTCGTCGGACGTCAGCCCGGCGAGGTCGATCGTGGTCGTCGACGCGCCCCTCAGCACCACCTCCAACGCTCGACACAGCGGAGATCCACTGGCCAGCGCCGGATCTGGATCTCGGTGAGCGAGCACCACGACCACCCCAGGTCCGACCAGCCGCGGCGCGATGAATTCGAGGAACCGCAAACTGTCGGAGTCGGCCCAATGCAGATCGTCGAGCACGACGACCAATCGCCGCTCCCCGGCCGCCGCGACCAGCCGCCAGCGCGCCCCGGTGAATACTCGCAAGGTCGCTTCCGCCGAAGCAGCCGACCCCCACGAATCGGCCTCGAGCAGACCCGCGCCGAATGCCTCCACCCACAACCCGAACGCGGCTTGCCAACCAGGAAACGCGGCACCCCGATGGACCACGGCACCGGCGTGGGCGGCGTGCTGAGCGAACTCCTCTATGAGACGGGACTTCCCGATTCCGGCTTTGCCGCGAACCACCACGATCGTGGGGCCATCGCCCGCCTCGAAGTTGCGGCACCACGCATCCAACTCAGCACGGCGACCAACGACGCGGGACACCGAAGAAGGCTAACTTCAGTGGGCGGGGCCGGCCGAGGCCGGGTCGATCCGTTCGGCGAATCCTTCGCTCAGGCGGTCGAGGATGACGGCCATCACCAGAATGGCGATTCCGACTTCGACGCCCAAGCCGGTGTCCTGCTTGATCAGGGCCGAGACGGCATTGAACCCGAGGCCCCCGCCGCCGAACTGACCGGCGATGATCAGCATCGACATCGACATCATGATCACCTGGTTGACGCCGAGAGCGATGCCCTTGAGGGCGAGTGGCACCTGCACTCCCCACAGCCGTTGGCGGTCGGTCGCCCCAAACGTCGAGGCCGCCTCGAGCGTCTCGGGGTTGACCTGCTTGATCGCCAGGGCGGTCAGCCGAATCCCCGGTGGGATGGCGTACAACACGGTCGCCAGCAGCCCAGGCACATATCCCACGGCGAACAGCATCACGAACGGGATGGCATAGATCAGGCTGGGCAACGTCTGCAGCGCGTCGAGCAACGGTTCGACCGCAGCCTGAACTCGTGGCCGGCGGCCGATGAAAATGCCCACCGGCACCGCGATCAGCGTGGCGAGAATCACCGCCACGATGATCTGGGCCAGCGTATCGATCGCGTTGTCCCACATCCCGAGCAACCCGGTGGCGACGAGTCCGGCGACGCAGAACACAGCAAACCGCCAACCCTTGATGAACCAGCCGAGCAGCGCAGTCAGCGCAGTGAGGACCGGCCAGGCCAGCGTCTTGCCCAGCAGGTTCCGCAACCTGATGATGACGTCGCGCACAATGAAGTCGTTGATCGACTGCAGGGTCGTGTCGAAATGATCGCGAATCCAGATGATCGACGTGTCGATCGGTTTGGCGATGTCGGTGTCGAAGGTCCATGGGGTCCTCATCCACCCGGCCCTGCGACCAACGATGTAGGTGACGATGGCGACCGCCGCGACCCCCAGCCAATACCGGCGGGGGGCGATGGACAGCACCCGTTCCCGATCGACCAGCGAACGGCTCAGCCGGTCGAACGAGATGGCCACTGCGAAGATCGCCAGGCCGATGATGAATCCACGACCCGGGCTGCGGGTACGGGTCGACTTGATCAACTCCGCACCCAACCCGCCGGCCCCGACAAGCGAGCCGATCACCACCAGGCCGAGGCACATCATGATCGTCTGGTTGATGGCGGTGACCAGCGACTTCACCGCTTGGGGAATCTGCACCTTCCACAACAGCTGCCACCCGCTGGAACCGAACATTCGCCCGGCCTCGACCGATGCCTGGGGCACCTGGCGAATACCCAGGGCGGTGATACGGATCATCGGGGGCACTGCGAATAACACGGTGGCGATCGCCGCCGGCGTCTGTTTGATACTGAAAAACACCACGGCAATCACCAGATACACCGTTACTGGGACGCTCTGCATTGCGTCCAGGAACGGGCGCATCCGCCGCTCTACCTTTGGATTGAGCCCGGCCCACACCCCGAGAGGGGCGCCGATGACTACCGAGAGGATGACGCAGATCAGCATCAAGGCGATGGTCTCCATGCCCGACTCGTGCAGACCGGCGAACTCGATGAACAACAGCCCCACTGCGGCCCCGACAGCCGTCACCCATCGACCCGAGCGGGCAATGACGAGCAGCACCGCCAACGCCAACCAAAACCACGGCAGGTCGATGAGCAGATCGCGGAGCCCCTCGTAGAACCAGTTCACAAAGTTGCTGATCGGACGAAGCACGTGAGCGAGAAAGAAGTTGCTGTTGCGATTGCGCCGCACGGCTGACTGGAAGTCACGGACCGGGTCACCGAGTTGGATGTTCCACGACTTCGACCAACTGTCGAACGAACCCGACGCGTTCGACAGCACCATCTGAGCAACGAGTAGGGCGATCGCGCCACCACCCACCATCTGTGCCCGCCGGTTGCGGTACCACGGCTCGGTCGTCGACAGCCTCGCCGCTGGAACTGTCACGGCACTCATGACCGCGCGACTCGCAACACCCCGGCGACGACCTGCCGATCAACGCAGCCGATGACCTGGCCGTCGGCGCCAATCACGTCGAGGGGCACGTCGGCTTCGAGCAGCATCGGTAGCAGCTCGGCGACCTTCGCCGACCCGGCCACCACTCGGCCCGAGCCCGACGATCCGCCGCGGGCCACCGACGCGGCGGTCAAGACCCGCTCGCGGGGGATGTCGGTCACGAATTCACGGACATAGTCGGTTGCCGGTGACAGGATCAGCTCCTCGGGCGTGCCGATCTGGTCGAACTCGCCGTCCTTCATGATCGCGATCCGGTCGCCCAGGCGAATCGCCTCGGCGAAGTCGTGGGTGATGAAGATGATCGTGCGTTGCTCCTCGTGTTGGAGCCGAATCAGTTCGTCTTGCATGTCACGGCGAATCAACGGGTCGAGCGCCGAGAACGGCTCGTCGAAGAACAGCACCTCGGGGTCAAGAGCCAGCGCACGAGCGAGGCCGACGCGTTGTTGCATCCCTCCCGACAGCTGCTGCGGGTAGTGGTTTGCCCAGTCGGTCAACCCCACCTTCCCGAGCACCGTCATCGCCTGGTTACGCCGAGTCGCCTTGGCGACCTTCTGCACCTCGAGCCCGTAGGCCACGTTGTCGATGACGCGGCGGTGTGGGAACAGACCAAAGTGTTGGAAGACCATCGACATCCGACTGCGCCGAATCTCCCGCAGCTGATCAGGGGTCATGCCCAATAGATCGTGCCCGTCGAACCGCACCTCCCCCGCCGTCGGCTCTACCAGTCGCGACAAGCATCGGACGAGCGTCGACTTCCCACTACCCGAGAGCCCCATGACGACGAACGTCTCACCCTTGGCCACATCAAAGCTCACGTCGTGGACGCCAACGGTGCACCCGGTGGCGGCGAGCACCTCGCTGCGCGACGAGCCCGCTCGGGACATCACCAATGCAGCATCGGGCTTCGCCCCGAACACCTTCCACACATTGCGGACCTCGAGCGTGGGCGTTGCGCCCTCACCACTAGTCACCACTACTCACCATCTGATCCCCCGATTCGGACGTTGTGGCGTCGACAGTAGCCGCTACCGGCGGGTGGTCGGGGGTGGGGCAACCCGACATGCAGCAAAGGAGCGAACTAGTCTGTCCTGGCGGACGTCGAAGGTCCGCGCCACCACACCGAACTTGGGGGAAACCATGAAGAATTGGAAACTGCGAGCAACCGGGCTCGCCACGATTGCCGCGCTGTCAATGGCCGCCTGCGGCAGCTCAAGCTCGAACGAAGCCTCCGGCTCGGCCGACACCACGGCCGCCAAGGCTGACGCCGCCACCACAGTCGCAGCCGCTACGGGCGGCGCCGCCACCGAGGGGGCGTGCACCGAGACCACCGGCGAAACGATCAACATCGTGCAGAACGCATGGACTGCGTCGGCCGTCGAGGCGGCGATCATGAAGCAACTCATCGAGACCCAGTTGTGCGTGCCGGCCAAGATCGTCGACATCGACGAGAACGCCCAGTTCGCCGGCATGGCCGATGGCTCGCTCGACTTCGTCACCGAGTTGTGGATGTCGGGTGTCGTCGCCGAGGAGCAGGCGTTCATCGACGACGGCTCGGTCGTCAGTGTCGGCGAGCTCGGCACGGTCGGCCAGATCGGCTGGTTCGTCCCCGACTACGTGATGGAGGCCAATCCGGAGCTCGCGAGCTGGGAAGGGCTGAAGAACCCCGAGACCGCCAAGTTGTTCGCCACCGCCGAGACCGGCGACAAGGGTCGTTTCCTGGGCACCGACCCGAGCTACTCGGCCTACGACGAGCCAATCATCAACGAGTTGGGTCTGCCGTTCCAGATGCAGATGTCGGGCTCGGAAGCCGCCACTGTCGCCGAACTCGACAGCGCCGTGGCCGCCAAGAAGCCGATCCTGATGTACTGGTGGACACCGACTGCGGCCGCCGGTAAGTACAACCTGCAGGAGGTGAAGCTGCCCCCGTACACCGAGGGCTGCTACGACGACCCGGCCAAGATCGCCTGCGGGTACCCCGCCGATCCGCTGGTCAAAGCAGCCAGCGCCAAGCTGAAGGACAAGAACC
>JANNNL010000357.1:0-4698 GCA_031398525.1 Actinomycetes bacterium
CTCACTCATCCCGTAGCCGGTGGTCACCTCGGCGGGCCCGAACACCTCGATGATGTCCTCCCAGATCCCCGGCGGCGAGAAGCCACCCGACGAGATGATCGAGGTCAGCCCCGACAAGTCGTAGTGGCCGGCGCGGGCGGCCTCGATGACCGCCTGCGTCATCACCGGCACCAACAACGCGTCGGTCGCCCGATGTTCGACGATCGAGCGCAGCGTGTCGGCCGGGTTGAAGTTGAGCTGCGGAATGATCGCCCCACCGACCCACAGCACGGCGAGCAGGCCCTCGACGTAGCCGAACACGTGGTACATCGGCAGCGAGAAGGCGATCCTCCGGCCGTCCTCGAACGCCCGGCCGTAGGCGCTCCCGTACGAGGTGCGCATGAACATGTCGTGGGTCAGCATCACCCCCTTGGGTGTGCCAGTGGTGCCCGAGGTGTACAGCACGTCGAGGTTCGAATCGGGGTCGAAGCCGGTCACCGGCTCCCAACCTTCCGAGGTGGCGGCAAGCTCCTCCAACGTCATCGCCCCGGCGCGGCCCTCTCCCTCGGCCTGGAAGACGACGACGTTGCGCAGCCGCGGGAACCGATTGCCGCCACCACGGCGCTCCCAGCCCGGGGCCAGCTCGTCGAGGGCACCGACGTGGTCGATCCCGCGGAAGCGGTCCATCGCGATCAGCGTGACTGCGTCGGATTGCTCCAGCAGATACCCGAGTTCGTCACGCCGGTTGAGGAAGTTGATCGGGATCGTCACCGCCCCGATCCGGGCGATACCCAGCTTCACCGCGACGAACTCCGGGTAGTTGGCCAACACGATCGCCACGTGCTCGCCGGACCTGACCCCCAACGAGACCAGCCCATTGGCGATCCGCTTGGACCATTCTTGAATCTCGAGGTAGGTGTAGGTGACGTCGTCGGTGATTACCAATGGGCGGTCGCCGAACTCCTCGACCACCGCGTCGAACACGTCCGACAGCGTGCGCGGTACCCACTCGGGATGCCGCGCTTCAAGCTCGGCGCGGCGCTCGGCGAACGGCTTCACGACTTGCGAGAGGCCTCGTACGCCTCCCAGTAGGTGCGGTACGCGTGGAACTCCTTGTCACGATCGAGCACGGCCGGCTTGACGCCGCCCTCGCGCCACAGTTCCGTGAAACGATCCATCCCCGGGCCCGCAATCCCCATCGCGTCGAGGTCGTTGGCGGCCGCCATGCCCGAGTGCATCCCCTGCGCCTCGAACCAGCGGTTGGTCACTTCCTTGTGAGAGTAGATCGCATCGAGCGGCACGTTCGACACCCGGGTGGCGTACGCCTGGGCAACTGCCTCGACCTCGCCGCGCGGTACGGCACGGTTGACGAGACCCATCTCGGCCGCCTCGGCTCCGGTCATGTTGTCGCCAGTAAGCAACCACTCCTTGGTCTTGCGCATTCCCATGTGAATCGGCCACAGGCCAAAGACATGGATCTCGCCCATCGCCCGCGCCTCGGGCTGACCAAGCAGGGCATCATCGGCGCAGAAGACGATGTCGCAGACGCCGATCAGGTCGAGTCCCCCGGCCACGCAGTGACCGTGGACGACGGCGATGGTCGCCTGGCGCAGACGGAACAGCCGCATCCAACGCTCGCGCGACAGATGGAACTCACGACGCGACCACACCGGCGAACGGCGATGGGGGCGCTGCTGCAGCTCGTTGATTGCGCTCTCGGCGTCCCACAGGTACGAGAACTCGGTGAGGTCGTACCCGGCGCTGAAGTGATTGCCGTTGGCCTTGATGATCAGGACCCGCGTCTCATCGTCGTAGTCGAGGTCGTCCATCACCAGATCGAGTTCGTCGCGCAGCTTGCGCGACAACGCGTTGCTCTTCTCTGGCCGATTGAGCGTGACCGTGGCGATCCGATCTTGCTTCTCGTAGATCAGCGTTTCGAGCTCCATGGAGCAACCCCTTCTCATCAAGTGTTGGGTCTGCATCAGGTGTAGATGCGACATGCGAGCGACATTCGCCGCGCGAACTCCCCCGACCACGAACCGTAGACATCTCCGCCCGCAATGTCAACACTGATGTTGACATTGCGGCTAACCTTTCGTACGATCGTCGCATTCGCTAAATAGGGGGCGCTCGTTGCAAACCGAGGTCGATATCGTCGTGGTCGGTGCCGGATTCGCCGGCATGCGCGCCCTGCACACGTTGCGCGGGCGGGGTCATTCCGTCATCGTTCTTGAAGCTGCCGGAGGCATCGGCGGTGTGTGGTATGCAAATCGGTACCCCGGGGCCCGCTGCGACGTCGAGAGCCACGACTACTCGTATTCGTTCTCACCAGAGCTCGAGCAGGAGTGGCGGTGGAGCGAGCGATACGCCACCCAATCCGAGATTCTGCGCTACGTCGACCATGTCGCGGACCGATTCGACCTCCGCCGCGACATCAAATTGAACACGCGAGTGTTGACAGCCGACCTCGACGAAGCGACATCACGATGGACGGTCGGCACCGACTCGGGCGACGTGTGGACGGCGAAGTACCTGATCATGGCCGTCGGCCAACTGTCCACGACCAAGGCCCCGCAACTCGCCGGCCAATCATCGTTCACGGGCGACATCCATCACACCGCCGAGTGGCCCCACGACGGCGTCGACTGCACCGGCAAGCGAGTCGGTGTCATCGGTACCGGTTCATCGGGCATGCAGGCCATCCCGATCATCGCCCGCGAGGCGGCCCATCTCACCGTCTTCCAGCGCACCCCAAACTTCAGCGTGCCTGCATGCAACGCCGACATCACCGACGCCGAAGACGCTGCGGTCAAGGCCGACTACGCGGCCCGCCGTCAGCAGGCGCGCAACTCGCCCAGCGGCCTCGGGTTCGTTCCCAACAAGCAGTCGGCGTTGGCCGTCAGCCCCGAGGAGCGCGAAGCCGCTTACGAGAGGGCGTACCACCGGCTCGGTTTCGGCTTCGCCCTGGCGTACTACGACATCCTGCTCGACGTCGAGGCCAACACCACCGCTGCCGACTTCATCCGCGCCAAGATCGCCGAACTGGTCGACGACCCCGAAACGTTGAAGAAGCTGACTCCGACTGATCACCCATTCGCCGCCAAGCGGCCCTCGGTCGACAGCGGATACTTCGAGACGTTCAACCGAGACAACGTGACGCTCGTCGATATCCGGTCAGACCCGATCGAGTCCATCGAAGCAAGCGGGCTGCGAACCATGAGTCGGCACCACGACCTCGACATCATCGTCTATGCCACCGGGTTCGACGCGATGACCGGCTCGCTGCTGAAGCCGCGGATCACCGGTCGCACCGGTGTCACTCTCAACGAGAAGTGGGCGGCCGGGCCCGTCACCTACCTGGGGCTCGGAACGACCGGGTTTCCCAACTTCTTCGTCATCGCCGGGCCTGGGAGCCCATCGCTGCTCAGCAACGTACTGCTGTCGATCGAACATCACGTCGATTGGCTCACCGATCTCATCGCCCATGCCGAGGCCGCCGGGGCCACGACCGTCGAGGTGACGCAGGAGTCTGAAGACGAATGGGTGGCCCACGTCAACAAGCGGGCGCTGGAGACCGTCTACCCGCTCGCTCGCTCCTATTACATGGGCGACGAGGTCGAAGGCAAGCCGCACGTGTTCATGCCGTACTCCGGCGGGGTGCGCGGGTATCGCCGCATCCTCGAAGGAGTCGTCGAGCGCGGCTATGAAGGCTTCGCCTTCAGCCCGTCCTGACGCCGAGATTCCACATCAGCCTGCTCACAAATCAATTCTCGAAAACCAACAACTCCTGGGGGACCAACTATGACCAAGCGAACCATCCTGATCACCGGCGCCGGGTCGGGTTTCGGCAAGGGGACGGCCATTGAGCTCGCCTCGCGCGGCCACCACGTCATCGCCGCCACCGAGACCCAGGCCCAGGCCGATACCCTTGCCGCCGAACACCCGCAGCTGACCACCCTCAAGCTCGATGTGACCTCCAGCGACGACATCGCCCAGGTTCCGGCACTCGAGGTCAACGTGTTGATCAACAACGCCGGCATGGGGGTAATGGCCCCGATGGCCAGCGTGCCGATGGCCAAGGTCCGAGCGATCTTCGATGTCAACGTCTTCGGGATGGTCGAGCTCAGCCAGACCGTGATCCCCGGCATGAAGGAGCGAGGTTGGGGGCGGATCATCAACATGTCGTCGGTCGCCGGCTTCTTCGCCGCCCCGCTCGGCTCGCCCTACGCGATGACCAAGCACGCAGTCGAGGCGTTCACCAAGAGCCTCCGGGCCGAGATGGTGCCCTATGGCATTGACGTCACCAAGATCAACCCAGGGCCCTACGAAACCGGCTTCAACGACCGGATGATCCACGGCATCGCCAACTACACGGCGGCCAATGACGCGGCTGCGACCGAGACGGCCGGCACCCTGCGCGATGGTGTGCTCCCCAACCAGCTCGACCCGATGGAGATCGTCAGGGCGCTCGCCGACCTCGCCGAGGCCGAGACGACCCCGATGGAGACCATCCTCCCCGAGGGTGTTCTCGAATCGCTCCAAGCCCTGCTCGACGCATAGCTTCTGCTCGTCGCTGCTCGGGCAGGTCGACGAACGGGTCGACGACGGCAGCCTCACGCCATAGGTGTTCGCACTCTCGTATTCGATGACGACGGATGAGCCCGTTGGCAGCGCCTGGCAGGTGAGTATCCAGCCCTCGGCGACCTCGAAGGGTCGGCG
>JANNNL010000366.1:0-4109 GCA_031398525.1 Actinomycetes bacterium
CCCGAAGCCGAAGCGGCCGAGGGAATCGTGCGAGCAAGCGGGGCCCGCTGGACAATCGTGCGAGCAAGCTGGTTCGTCCAAAACTTCAGCGAAGGAATGCTGCGCGCCGCAGTACTCGCCGGAGTGATCGCGCTACCTGGCGGCATCGTTCGTGAGCCGTTCGTCGACGTCGAAGACATCGCCGATGTTGCCGTGGCCGCCCTGCTCGGAACGGATCACGACGGTCGCACCTACGACGTCACCGGACCCACACTGATGACGTTCACCGAGGCCGCTGACGAACTCGCCGCCGCTACCGGACGACCGGTCGAATACCTTCACGTCACGGGTGACCAGTTCATCGCCGGCGCCGTTGCCGACGGCGTCCCGACCGCGGTCGCCGAAGGACTGGCGGCGATGTTCGACTCAATCCTTGATGGCCGCAACTCGCATCTCGGCCACGGCGTCCACGATGCGCTCGGTCGCGCCCCGCGCGACTTCAGTGCCTTCGTCGCTCGTTCCGCTGCCGAAGGCGCGTGGAACACTGCCATTGCTGAGCACGCGTCATGACCGGTCGTGCTCTCGCCATCGGTGCAGCTGCGATCGGTTCGGGATTGCTCGGTGGGGTGCTCTTCGCGTTCTCGTCGTTCGTGATGCCCGCGCTGCTACGCATCCCACCCGACGAAGGAATCTCGGCAATGCAGTCGATCAATCGGCAGGCACCCACGTTCGCCTTCGGCAGCTTGATCGCGGTGACCGCACTCCTCGCATCCGGTGTCGGCCTGCATGCAGTCTTCAACCGCGATCAACCCGGGGCCGGCTGGACCGGCATCGGCACAATGTCGATCATGCTCGCGTTGGCGATCACGGGTGTTTACAACGTCCCTCGTAACAACCGCCTCGCGACCTTCGACGCGGCCACGCCCGAAGCGGCCCGCTACTGGTCAACCTTTCTCACCGAATGGATCCTTGCCAACCATCTCCGTACGGCGTTCTGCACCATCGCGGTCACCTCCTACATAATCGCCCTCCGCCAGCCGTCATGAACCAACATTGTCCGGACCGAACCCAGCACCGCCGACGAAGATCGTTTGTTGAATCCGACCCGGTTTGATGGAGCTCCCAGTGTGCGCCACGGAGCTGACTCGCGTAAAGCGCAGCGCTTCGAAGCTCAGGCAATCGGACTCAAGAATCGATCCGGCTACCGACCGCCGTCGGTGAGCGCAATATGAGCGGCCAACCGGCAGCACCGACCGACGCAGGATCGCCGGCTGTCGGGCGGGTCTTGACAGCGCATGCGATGAGCAGAGTGTGCGGTCGACTGGTCTGGATCCTGCTAGTCCTCGATGACGTCAAGCCCTTGTTTGCGGAGGCGAGCAATGTTGTCGAGCATCGCCTGCAGTACTTCGGGGCCGTGGCCTTCCCAGGTCCGCAGTTCATCGACGACGCGCATCGGGTGGCGAGTTCGGTACGACTGCGTGACGTTGCCGGGGAATTTCTTGTTGGTGACGTTGGGGTCGTCTTCAAACGGGCCGCTGGGTACAACGACGTAGACCCGACCTCGCTTCTTGCTCTCCGAAAGCGCCGTCGCTAGTTCAGCCGCCCAAATGGCAGGTTCGATCAGCGCGGCGAAGTACACGTGGTTCGACGTGCGACCTTCGTGATAGTTCGAAAGGTGGCCCGCAACAACTACATCGTCGGCCTCGAATCGCGTCATCGTCCCGTGGAAGAAGGGTCCCTCGACGTGCACATAGCGCTCGAAGGTCACCGGAACGAAGTCTGTTTCGGTTGACTCGGCGATCGCTTCGGCGATCGACAGAGCCCCTTTTATGTACTCCCGGTTCATCACTGAATCCTCCTTTCGATGAGTAAATGGAGGATTATACTCCGTTTACGATGGATGCTGCTCCCGGGGACCGGACGATGCGAGCTGACGCGCGACGGAGTCGCCGCCGACTCGTCGACTCCGCGATCGAGCTGATCCTGGAGATCGGCGGCGAGCCCGCCCGAGACGCGGTCGCCCGCCGAGCTGGCGTCGGTATCGGGACTCTTTACCGACACTTTCCCGACCAAAGCACGCTGCTTCACGCAGTCGTTCTCGACGTGCTCGATCGAACCATCGATGCTGGTCACGCTGCTCTCGCCGGGTCGGCCACCGGCGGCGAGGCGTTGCGCCGCTACATGCACGCCACGATCGACACTGGCCTCGGCGTGGTCAACATCGTCCACCCGCTGCTCGACAACACGGACTGGCCCGACCAACACGCCGCAGCGCGCGACATGCTCGACCGACTGGTCAACAGTGCGCGCGCCGACAGCGCAGTCGACAACAGCGTCACGGCGACCGAGATCACCCTGGCCACCATCCGGTTCTGCCGACCCCTGGCCATCGGCCTCGATCCAGCAGACGAACGCACGATCGCACACCGACAACTCGACAGCTATCTTGACGGACTGATGATGCGACCCTGACTAGGGAGCCTGACCCACGCCATAACAGCGGATCGATCCCCTGTCTTGAGCCTCAGTCGATCCGCACTACATATCTACCCCAGTCGGGTGTGCAGGATCACCGCCGCCGCTCCTGGTCTGAACGCTGATCGTGGTGGTTGGATCGGGGACATCGCCGAGGTGGCTCGGGAAATCAGGGATGATGGGCCGGTTATGCGTGGCGAACCCGTTCGAGATCCAACTGTTCGATCCAGCGTCGTTGCCACGATGTCTCTACGGCGCGGCGGTGGTACGAGGAGCGGGTCCAGGCAACGGCTTCGTTCGCAGGAACGCCGCTCAAAATCGCAAGCACGGCGAGCGCGGTCCCGGTTCGCCCTTTGCCGCCGCCACAAGCAATCTCGACGCGCTCGTCCGTCGAGCGGTCGAAAGCGTCGCAAAGCAGCGTGAGGGCGTGCGGCCGATCGGTGGGCAGTCGGAAGTCCGGCCAGTCAATCCACACAGTTGGCCACGACATCGCCGAAGGCTGACGACCGAGTAGAGAGAACCCCACATCGGGCGCCAACTCGACGGAACCTTTGGAGCGCAATCCGCGGCCGCGCACCCGATGGCCGCCCGGAAACTCCACCACTCCAGCAGCGAGTGGCCACGCTGTCATGCGGCCACCGCAAGCGATCGACCTGCCATCGCCCGATGTTTCCACATCGCACCACAGACAGAACGCCACCTCCTTGTCGGACGCCGAGCCGACGACCGACGACGATTCGATGCACGCCCGAGACGTCGCTTGATCGGATAGACAGACGTCATGCGGATCGTGTCGTTGAACGCCTGGGGTGGGGTGATGTTCGACCTTCATCGATCACCAGGCGTGGGCCATCGTTGATCGCCTGCGAATCGCCCAAGCGATGAACACCGTCACTGGCCGGCTTGGAGTTGCTGGAGAGCTCCAGCCCAGTCTTCGAGATGGAAGCTTGATGTGATCCGATTCGAGGCGGCATCGACGGTGTGAATGTCGATGCTGAGCAGCGAGAACGAGCGACCGGTCGGTTCGACGCCAAAGATCGCTGCGGTCGGAGTGCCAACACCATGCCCGCGGACAGTGACTCGGTTGTTGTCGATCAGGATCTCATCGATGGTCCAGGCCAGATCGGGGACGGCTTGGCGAAGCCCGGCGATGATCGCGCCGAACGGTGCCTGCTCGTTGTAGGTGCCGTTGCTGGAGTTGTTGCGCCAGCCATCGGCGACAACATCGTCGAGCACGCAGAGGTCCCCGTTGAACAAGCCGTAGAAACGCTGCATCAGCGCGGTTGCCTGCTCGGTTGCCAGCGAGTTCGTGGTCATGGTGTGGGCTCCTTGGTCGTGACGGCCGAGCCGTCAGGTTTGGTTTCGTGAAGTAGGCGTTCGACGAGATCACCGCGGAGCGGGATACACGAACAACGAGGGTCGCAGCGGTCCGTGCGGCATGATCCATGGCGGAGGTCGCACGTTGCCGTGAAAACAATAGCATACTATGTACTCGAATGAGGGTCCACCCCCGGACGATCGTGGCGTCGACCGGTTCAACGATGACATGGTCTGTTACGCGATCGCGGTGGCGGCCCGCTTGTTGACCGCACACCTCGCTCGTGAGCTCATTCCACTTGGATTGGCACCCGGCCAGGTTCCCGCGCTGCTCGCAC
>JANNNL010000381.1:0-9926 GCA_031398525.1 Actinomycetes bacterium
ACCTCGATCGGCACCGGGGAGATCTGCGCGTCCGCACCGTGGTAGAGAAGTTCGGCGGTGTACGTGCCGCTCGGGTAACGCGGCAACCCGGCGAGATCGACGCAGACGTCGACCAATACCCGGTCGGCCACATTTGCCGCCGTGATACCGATTTGGGCGGGCAGCAGATAATCATCCGAAGTCAACGCCGTCATCGTGAAACCGGCGGGCTCGATAGCCGGTGCTGGCGTTCCGGCGGCGGCGAGCAACGTGACCTGGGCGTGGCCCTCGCCTCGCCACGGGCCGAACTGGATACTCCCAGTCGACGTACTGGCCAAGGATGCGGCGTTCGGCGAGGCCTGGACTGGGTCAGCAGTTCTCGTCGCGGGAAGTGTCGTGGTGCACGTGAAGCTGGTGGACCGGGTGGCGTAGTCCCCGATGCTGAGCGCAACATACGTGGTCAACCAGGTGATGACGGTCAGGAATACGAGGAGTTGAGCCATGGCCTGCTTGTCCGAATGGTGCACGATTCGCCGGTACATGCTCGTGGCGGTGGACTTCAGGTAACTGAGCCAGAACGCTCCAAGCGTCACAACGATCGCGCCCAGCAGCGACCAGATCAGCCACCGCATCGCCGGTTCGAAGCTCGTAAACATCGCCGTTGGTGGGTGGTCGAGCTGGAAGAACGCGACAATCACCAGCGTCGTCGCCGCCAGAATCCACACGTAGTGCCGGCGCAGACTCGCCAGGCTCCAACCGCGAAATCGGGACCCACTCGGTCGCTTCTTGGCCGGCGGACCGCCGGCTGCGGTCGGCGGATTCGGTGGTAGGTCGAGCGGGTTCATGTAAACGTCCCTGTGGAGCGGCACTGCGTGGCTCGACTCCGTCACCCCGACGGAATCCGGCACCGGCAGCGAATCAACTTGTTCTGACCGACCGCGGTCACCGATGCGGCCCCAAGTGGGACCCGTCCAACTGCGGTATACAACCGCAAGCTACTCGCCGTGGCCAAGACCGATGACCGCCATTCGCACATCGATGGGATCAGGCAAACCGCAACACACGGATCGTCTCGTTCCGCCGACGTGGGGCCGGGGGGTTTGCCGGGTGACGCGACGTTTCGCACTGAGCTCTCACGTCTCGGAGCGTCCGGCATGGAGGTCCGGCTGAGTTGTGGAAGGCGGCACCCATCCTCGGCGCGCTCGGACCACTCCGACTCCACCCGGCCGTGTCCGTGCTGGCCACGATGATCGAGCCGTTCGTACGTCAAACCGCGCCTCAACAACCAAGCGGCGATCACCGCCGTCAAGTCGATGGTCAACGGCCTCGGCTTCCTCGATGACCTGCACCTGCCATTCGGCTCCCACCAACAGAAGATCATCGTGCTGCACACGGGCACCGAGCTGATCGCCTACGTCGGCGGCCTCGAGCTCAACGATGACCGCACCCTGCCGGTGGCGAAGGGGGCTCCACTCTTCGACGTGTCGGTGCGCATCGCCGGATCCGGCGCACAGGCGGTGCTGAAGACGTTCGTCGATCGCTGGAACAACCATCCTGACGGTGCAAGCGTTGGCCGCGTGGTCGGCCGCCGCACGGCACCCGGCGGCCTGGCGGTGGGGCCCGATCCGCTGGCGGGCTCGGTCCCGGTCCGGCCGCCGATCGTGCACCCGGTCTGGCTCGACCTGTACTGGAACACGATCGCCGATCCCGCCTGACTGCCCCGCTTGTCAGCGAAGCGACGACCGCTTGAGCGCTTTGGTGAGGAAGTGATCTCCGTCGGCGTCGTTGCCCTGGACGATCAGTTGGTGCAAGACCTCGAAGCGCTGGTTGTAGCGTTCGCCGCTGGGCAGCTTGAAGGTCGCCGGCGGGTTCCATGCGCTGGCCGGGGTCACGATACCCTCCAGCATGTGGGTGAGCATCGGGCTCGACGCGGCGAGCGCCGCAGGCGTGGCATTGACTGCCGGCGGTGGGTCGGGCAACCGGCTGATGCGGCCACTCAGCGCCGGGTTGAGTTTCGCCGCGGCGAACGACTCCTCCACGCTCGAGCGCTCGTAGCCGGCGTACAGGATCCGCGTCCCGGTGGTGCGTGCAAGCGTGTCCACGCTCTTCGCCGCCGTGAGCGCCTCGAACAGCCAGATCTCGCTGAAAGCAGTCCTGGCCGACGCCCGGACGGCGGCGAACACGGACGGACCGCCGTTGCTGTGGCCGGCGACGCCGAGCAACGGGGTGCCCGGTGCCGAACCTGCCGGTGCGGCAATGTCGCCCAGTGCCACGAGCGCCGCGTGGACCTGGCGCAACTGCACGGGCAGATCGCCCGTGGCGGCGGTGTTGTGTGAGCCGCTCGACGGCACCGGGAGGACGAGCGCCGTGTGCTTGCCGGCCGCGACCAGCGCCTCCTCCCAACGACGCGGCACGACGACGTTCGGAACGACGGCGCCGGGCGAGAAGTGATCGCGCGCCGGTGCCGGCAGCGTGTTGTCGTGGCGGCCGGTGCCGAGGAAGATCGCCACCCGTGCACCCAGCGCTGCGAACTTCGCCGGATCGGTGAGGGCATCGCCGGAGTCGACCTCGGCAGGCGACTTCTGCGGAGGTGTCAAAAAGCACAAGATGTCGCTGTTCGGAGCGGACGCGCTCGCCTGTGGCGTGGCGCAGATGTAGTGCAGCGGCAGCTTCCCATCGGTCCGCGCGAGTAGCCGCACGCTCGCCTTCGGACCGGTCGTGCGTAAGACGTTGAGGGTTCGCAGCAGGAGAGGCTGCACGGCGGTCGCATCAACGACATCGGTACGCGCAACCACGCGCCAGAAGCCGAGCGACTCGAACGACTGGATCAGCGGATGGCGGCCGGCTTGTACGACATCGCTCGCCGCGCCTGGAGGGCGCACCGTGTACTGAGTGGGTTGCGGTCCGCCCGGCGTGAGCAACGAGGACGACGGCGCCAGCAGCTGGAAGGTCTGCACTATTCGCAGCACCGTCGCAGCGGTGCCGGTGATCGTCGGCTGGAACTCGACGGTCAGCACCGCGACCGGCGGATCGGCGGTGCCGACCGGCAGCGTGCCCTCGGCCACTCCCGGGCTCATGTTCAGCGCGACCGGGAGGCCGTCCACGGTCAGTGTTACTTGGACACCACCGAGCAGGAAGTGCGTGTGGTTGGGCCACGTGATCCTACAATCCACCGAGTTCGTCCCCTTCCGACGCGTCGACCGGCCGGCCTTCCGCCACGCCTGCGCCGGCTCCGAGCGCCACGAACGCACCGAGGCCCTGGACACGCGCGATGACCACATCGACGGGGTCTGCCATCGCCGGCGGTGGCGACTGCATCGCGATGATCAGGTTGTGCAGCGGCGCAGGGTCACCCCGGTCGAAGACGGCGGACAGGATGTCGTCAGCCACGACGCTGAACCATGTCGCGGCCGAGGGCGGGTCCGGCAGTGGCTCAGCAGCGAGCGCAACCCAACCGGGAACCGCCTCGCCCGGGAGCACCAGCGTCTCGCCCACGACCAACGGGTGATCGCTCAGGTCAGCGAAGGCGGAGGGGTCGTCGAGAAACCGTTCGGCCAGTCCTTCGCCGGTGTCGGCCGGCTGGACGACATAGGCGTCGGGCGGGATGAACGGCGCGAGGGACGGCAACTCCAGCGGGAGATCCACACTCACGACTGGGTCGAGGAGCACCGCTGCCGCGCCGTCACCCGCCTGGAGAGCGACGCGCACCGACTCGCCCTCGGTCGTGAGTCGAGCGCCGATTCCCTCGACGCGTGGAGTGCCCTCAAGCGCCGTGAGCAGATCGACGACGACATCGACCCTTGCCGCAACCACCAGATCCATCTGCTCACCGGGACCGGCAGTTGCGACGATGGTACCGCTCGGCGTGACCACGATTGCGGCGCCCGGATCAAGCCCATGGACGGGCCGGTCGAGCAGATCACCGAGGGCCAACAGTACGCTCGACCGATCCAGCGTGATCTGCGCCGCAGCACCGACCGCGAGGAATGCCGCGCCCGCCTCGTCGGTGTTCGAGAACGTCTCGGCGAGCCCGTCGTCGGCGGTGACGCCGACACCGACGAGCGGATCGCCGAACTGGTTGAGGACGACGACCGTCAACGCCGGCACGGCCGGTGTCTCCGCGTCGGCGCGAATCGCGTCGAGGCGCTGCACCGTCAGCGGGCCGACATCGTCGACGATCTCGCCCTCGGGCACCCCGAGCTCTTCTGCTTTGAAGCGATGCACCGCTCGCGCGCCTTCGCCTCCGAAGCTTCCGTCGGCGCCGTGCACCGGAAGCGCATCCGCGCGCCAGTCCAAGAGCGCGAGCTGAACCTTCAAGACCGCGGGGTCGTTCGCGTTCTGCGTCTGCGAGATCCGTGTCAGCCCTCCACCCGGTGCCGGCTGGTCGTCGGCGATGGCCTGCAGCAAGGCGTCGCCCTGGAAGAGTGCCGACTGGAACTCGATCATCAGGCGATCCCCTCCTCGTTCGAAACCGGATCTGAGACCCCGTTCTACCACACGACGCCGTGCGGGCTCACCGGACCAGACACCGCCTGATTCGACCGCCGCGACCCGGCTTCGGGACCATCTCGACGCGCTGGCGAGTCGACGTGTGTTTTCGGTTCCGGCAATTGATCTATTGTCTCGGCGGGCAAGTGGAAGGAGCGTCGAGTGTCTGAGGACGGGTCCGCGATCGTGCTCGCTCCATGACTGCGAGCGGCCGTCCGGGTCGGCCTTTCGCTCTCGTTCAGAGCGACGGCACCTTGGACCTGTTCGCCCGCGGTGCCGACGACTCACTCCTGCACGCCCGCCATCACCCCGACCTCGGCTGGAGCGCGCAGTCCCTGCCCGGACCGCTGGCCGGCAATCCGACGGCAGCGGTCACCAAGAACGCCGCCGGGTCGACGGTGCACGCCTTCGCGCGTGGGCGGGGCAGTCGCCTGCTGCACTGGCAGCAGGACACGACCGACGGTCGCCTGAGCGAGATCGACCACGGCTGGCGGATCGGCTACGACCCGGTGGCCGCAGCCGGCCCCGACGGCTCGGTCGGCGTGTTCGCGCGTGGCGTCAACGACGAGCTGGTCCGGTGGTGGTCCGACGACGGCGACTCGTGGACCGGTGCGGAGCATCTCGGCGGACCGGCGTTCTCCGGTCCGCCCAACGACGGGGACCACCGCGGCGGGGACGCCTTCACTGATCCGGCAGCGGTGCTGCGCCTCGGTGGCGAGGGTCCGGATGTCGTCGTGAGCGGCGCGGACCGCGAGTTCTACCACTGGGGACCGATCCGGGTCGACCCGTTCAGCGAGATCGTTTTCGCCCAACGGTGGCGGCGCCTTCGCGGAGACCGGGTCATCGGGCAACCGGTGATGGTGAGCTGGGGTCCGGACCGCCTCGACGTGATCGCCAACCTCGAGGAGGACGGCGTTGCGACCATGGGCCACCTCGGTCGCAAGGGTTTCAATTCGGACGAGCACAAGGCGCAGTGGTTCGGCACTGATCCGCTCTCACTCGGCGACACGCGGGGCGCGATGTGCGTCGTCGCCACCGCGCCCGGGCACGCCGAGGCGTTCGGGCGCGACGGGCAGCATCGCCTGGTGCGCTGGTTCTGGGATGAAGAACCGGGCACCTTCGTGGGCGACCAGATCGGCTGGACCGGTCCGGTCGAGGTGCACGCCGGCGTCGCCGCGGTCGAGATCGGCTCGCAACCAACGGCCGCCGTCCGCGGCGGGCTGACGCAGGTCTACGCGTGGGACGGCTCCGGGGCACGGCTGTTGGAACTGACACGCCAGGGCGATGCCTGGACGGCTCGCATTCCAGACATCCCGTGGCCGAGCGCCGAGGTCACGGCACGTCCCGTTCGACGCGTCCCGATCCGGGTCGATGCGACCATCTCCCGCGCCGCCGACCTGCTCAACCTCGGCGTCAGCTGGTCGGGACTGGACCTCGTTCCCGGCGACCCGCCGATACTCCGCCGCAGTGGTGATCCAGCGCTGCTCAGAGTCGCACTTCCGCCGCAACACGTCGGCGAGGAGGTGTCGCCGGATGGTCCGCTGGTCGCTCCGGTCACCAACATCTCTGATCACGGGGTGTGGCAGTCGGTGCTGTCCGGGCCGAGCCAGCTCGTGATCCTGGTCACCGACGACGAGGTCGAGCTGACGAGCGAAGGAGTCCTGCGCGCGCTCAAGAGTGCCGCGTTGCGGTTCCAGCAACCACTCGACGACGAGACGGACACGCCGTTCACCGAGATCGAGTTGCCATGGCAGCTCTTCGTCTCGCCGGACGGCGCGACGCCGACGCACTCGACCCTCGCGTCAGTACAGGGCGCGGACGTCGTCCCGCTCTGGCGTTCACGGCTCGCGTCCGGCAGCGGCACCGGCGCGCTGCGCATCCTGCGCGCCGACGGTGATGACCCGTTCGAGTTGCCGCTCGGGAGCGGCGCTCGCGACAACCTGGCTTCCGCGCCTACGCCGGCCGTGGTGGAGCGCCTGGAGGTCAGCGCGCTGGGCGGCACGCTGCGCGCTGTGGGGTCGTGGCCCGAGCTCGAGTGGGAGCACGACGCATCGTTGGGACGCGACCATCGGGTTCGCGTCCTGATGCGCGGCATGCTGTATCCGTTCGGCCATCGGGCGCAGTATCTCGAGCTGACCGAACGGTTCCCGGCGGAACCGGACCGAGAGCCGATCGCCGCGCTGCGCAAGCACCGCGTGCTCACGGTGACCGAACCCGTCCGCCGACTGGCCGCCGGCGATCCGCCGGGGTCCGCCGTCGCGTTCCCGTTCGATCAGGTCACGGTCACGACCCACAGTTTCGACGGCCTCGACGCCCCGGACGCGCCCGGGGCCGTTGACTGGCGGGGGAGGATCCGGCACCGCAAGGACCCGGACGGATTGCGCGCAACGCTCGACGCGACGCGAGACGAGCTGATCGCCCAGCCGCAACTCCCGGGTGACTTCGTCGGCGGCATCCCGGTGGTCGAGGATCTCGCCGCCAGGATTCCACCGGACGAGTCGACGGATCCCGCTGCGGAGCGGCTGCGTGTCCTCGAGCAGATCCTGGATCTCGAGGAGCAGATCGACGCAGTGCTGGAAGCCGGCGACCAGAACGTCGACGAGTTCTTCTGCCCGCGACGCAACGGTTCCTGGGTCGAGTTTCCCGTCATCTGTGAGGGCGGCGGTGCCTCCGTCAGCTTCACGATCCCGATGCTTTTCGTGCGCGACAACCACTTGCCCGAGACCGCGACGATGGAAGCCTTCGACACGTTCGACACGACGATCGCCGATCGGCTGGCCGCAGAGTGGGCCTCGATTCGTGCCGATCGCTCGGCGGCACCGGACTCGGCAGCCGACCCGGACGAGGCGTACGCCGGAGTCGTCTCGGTGCCGGGGACACCCGTCGACCTCGTCCGCGCTCCGGTTGCCGATCGCCAGGTCGAGGACGTCCAAGTCGTGCGGGGTCTGCACGTCACCGGCATGGTCGTCGGGCGCGAGCTGCGGCCGCGGCTCGGGCCGGCCCCGAACACGCTGCCGAGCGGCCCCCAGTGGGGCATGAACATCGCCCTCCCGGCGATGCGCAGCCTGCTGCCCGACCAACCGTCGGCACACCAGGCGCTCGTTGCCTACGCGCCGAAGTTCGAGGACGGCACCGACGTCAAGGTCGCGCTGATGATCGCTCGATCAGGCATCGCAGCCGCGCAGGCAGCGGACGCGGTCGCCAACAGCCAGGCCGTCAAGGCCGCCGAACTCGTCGTCGACTTCACCCGGAACGCCGACCGGTCCGGCGGGTTGGCGGCGCCGAAGATGGCCGCGAACGCGATCTCGCGAGCGGCCGGCCCGCTCAACCTCGAGGGTCTGACGGATCCGGCGAAGCTGTTCGACGATGCCGCATCCTTGCTGGGCGTGCCGTTCAGCAAGCTGCTCAAGGGTCTACCCGCGGGGACGACACCGGCCATCACCACCGATCTCAGCGGGCCGCAACCGGTGGTCACGTTGAACTGGCCCGAGCACGAGCTCACACCGTTCGCACCGTTCGGCCGCAAGGTCGTCAAGCCGCCGACCCAGCAGCCGCCGCCGGCGAAGATGACCCTCAACGTCGTCTCGTGCGGCCCGACGGTGACGTCGGAGTGCACGGTCACCGACTTCTCGCTGTCGTTCCCCACGGCCGATCCCCTCGTCATCTTGAACTTCGATCGGCTGCGCTACCACCAGGCGTCCGGTAGCGAGCCGTCGCTCGACATCGACGGCCTGGACGTGCAGTTCGGTGGGGCGCTCGACATCCTGCAGACCTTGCAAGGCAAGGCTCCCGTCGCCGGGAAGGGCCCGACCTTCGAGGTGTCCGCGAAAGGGATCGTCGCCGCGTACTCACTACCAATCCCCGACGTCAGCTCCGGTGCGTTCGTGTTGCGCAACCTGATCTTCTCGGCGCGGGTGGCGGTGCCGTTCCAGGGTGACCCGGTCTCGGTGGCGGTGGCGTTCGCCAGCCGCGCCAAGCCGTTCAACCTGAGCGTGTTGATGCTCGGCGGCGGCGGGTACGTCGACGTCGAGGTCGACGGCAGAGGACTGCGCCGGTTGGACGTCGCGCTGGAGTTCGGGGCCTCGGTTGCGGTCGATTTCGTGGTCGCCAGCGGCGAGGCGCACATCCTCGGCGGCATTCGCTTCCAGCGCCTCGCCGACGAGTCGGTCGAGCTGGTGGGATTCCTGCGGATCGGGGGCAGTCTCGAAGTCCTGGGGTTGGTGTCGGTCTCGGTCGAGATGGTGCTCACACTCGGCTACCAGAGTCACGGCAACAAGCTCGTTGGGCGGGCCACCCTGGTCATCGAGATCGACCTGACGATCTACTCCGACTCGGTGGAGATCGACAGCGGCGAATGGACGATCGCCGGCGGCGGCGACGGCACGCACGATCAACTCCCGGCTCCCCCGCCGAGCGACGACGACTACGCCAAGATGTGGCAGCAGCACAAGCAAGCGTACGAGCCGGCGCAATGAGCGAGGTGTTGTGGATCGCGGTGCCCGGCGGCATGGTGCACGACGGCGTTTCGGTCCTACGCGCCCTCGTCGTGCCGCGACTGTCCGGTCTTGCCGACGACAGCCCCCTCGCGACATACGGCTTCGCGGAATGGCCGACGCTGCTCGCCGGGGCGGCGCTGAGCGTCGAGGTGGCAGCGACCTCGGACGCCACGGCCACGGTCGTCGACCGCGCCGAGCGCCTCGACGCCGAACACGTCCGGCCACTGCTGTGGCCGAAGGTGTTCGATCCGAGCCTGCGCGTCCGGCCGTTCCAGACACCGATGCCCTACGACGTAGGCGACGTCGACGCATCGTCGGACCATGCGAGTGTGCTGCGTCGCGTCTATGCGGAGGCGGCCCAGCCCGCGGTCGGTCGAGGTGCCGAGGGACTCGCCGACGCGGATCTCGGACGGACGATCGTCGTTCCGCGCCGCTCGGACCAGGACGACCAGATCGTCCCAGCACGCCAGCCTCCCGACTTCCATCGCGTGATCACGATGTTGCGAGAGCATCCGTCGGTCCTGCGTGCCCTCGGCCTCGTGGTCGAGTTTCGGCTCACCGCGATCGATTCGCTCGACCCGTCCGGGGTCGTCCGCGTGACGTGCCGGTTCAGTGCCGACGCGCCCGAGGTGACCTGCGTGTCGCCGTGGACGCGGTACGTCGTGTCCAAGAACCGCTTCGTGGCCGCGTCGACACCGGATTCGGACGTCGCCGGCGGATTGGTCGACCTGAGTTCGAGGTTCCTCGACGGGCATCCGGCGGCCGGCCAACGGAAGTGGCAGCTGGAGACCTTCGACGTCACCGGCGCGGTCGAGCGAGCGCGAGAGACCGCCGACGCGGTGCGCCGCAACCGAGACCGCGTCCGGGACGACCCTGCCGCAGGAGGCCAGGTACCCGACCCCAACGAGCTGCCCGCCGTGCGCTCCGCCGGGCTGAGCCTTCTGCGTCGCGGTCGCAGCGAGG
>JANNNL010000415.1:0-6052 GCA_031398525.1 Actinomycetes bacterium
AGGTGAGGGTGTCGAACACGAGCCGGGCGGTGCCGCGGATCGCGCCCTCGACGGTCTTGAGCGCCACGTTGCCGGTGAACCCGTCGGTGACGATCACGTCGACGGTCGTGCCCATCACGTCACGTCCTTCGACGTTGCCGATGAAGTTCAGCCCGGACGCCTTCGACAGCAGTTCGTAGGCCTCCTTGCGCAGCGTGTCGCCCTTGCCCGGCTCCTCTCCGATCGACAGCAGACCAACGCGTGGTTCGGCGATGTCGAAACGATGGCGGGCATAGACCGCTCCCATGAGGGCGAATTGCACCAACCATTCGGCCTGCACCTCGGCGTTGGCCCCGGCGTCAAGCAGAATCGTCGGCCGATGCCCGGGTACCGGCACCGGGGTGGCGATCGCCGGACGACTGACGCCCTTGATGCGACCCATGCGGAACAACGCAGAGGCCATGGTCGCCCCGGTATTCCCGGCCGACACCATCGCCGAGGCGCGCCCATCGCGCACCGCCTCGGCGGCACGGATCAACGTGGAATCCTTCTTGCGCCGCACACTGGAGCCGGGGTCGTCGGTCATCTCGATGACTTCCGACGCCTCGATCAGCGGCAGGTCACCCTGGCCTTCGAGCCCCGCAGGGCCGACCAGAATGACAGGAGTGTGCGCAGCGGCTTGATGAGCACCGGCGACGATCTCGCCGGGGGCACGATCGCCGCCCATCGCATCAACGGCGATGGGGAGCATCGAATCAGCTGACGTCGATGACGACGCGGTTCTTGTACCAACCGCACGACGGGCAGACCGTGTGCGGCAGCTTGGCGTTGCCACAACGAGGGCAATCGCTACGCGACGGGCTACCGAGCTTCCATGCGCCAGAGCGACGGCTCCGCGACTTCGACTTCGACTTTTTCTTCTTGGGAACGGCCACCGTGATCTCCGGACTGCGCGACGGGCATGGCTACAAACAGCCAAACGAGGTTACCGGGAATGCGCCCAATGCCGCGAAACCACGGCCCGCTGATTTGCAGCGGTCGTTACAGCTGGTCGCGCAGGGCGTCGAGGGCCGACCAGCGGTCATCTTTCGCCACACCGCCGCAGGCACACGGTTCGACGTTCAGATCGGCGCCACAGGTGCCGCACAACCCGGCACAGTCATCGCGGCACAGCGAGGCCAGCGGCAACTCCAGGTGGACCGTTTCGCGCACCAGATCGGCCAAATCGATCTGATCGCCAACCACGGGAAACGCGTCGGGATCGGTGACGGTGATCTGAAACAGGTCGCGAATCTCGGTGTGGGCGATTTGGTCGATATCGACCAGGCACCGCCGGCACGTGTCGTGCCACGGAGCCTCGACAACCCCGGAAACGACCACGCCATTCGCCAAGCTCTCAACGTGCATCGTGGCCGTGACCTGGGCATTACCCACCACCCGGGGGTCGTTGATCCCCAGTTCCTCGGCGGTGCAGGCGACCTCGACGTCCTTCGTCGAACCCGGCCAGCGCAACAGCTCGGCGACATTTACCCGCAGCTTGTGCATCGGACTACAGGCGTTCCTGGTCGAAGAACGCGTTCGATGCAGCATCCGACATGTCGGGCTCGGCCTGGGCCCGCCGGCGCGACTTCGACGTACCGATCGACAGTCGTTCGCGGCCGGCGCCGACCGTCTTGGCGACCTTGTCGAGAAGCACTTCGAAGCTGCCGAGGCGCTGATCGATGAAGTCCTCGGTCTCGTGACGCAACCGGCGGGCATCGCTCTCGGCGGCCTCCGACACCTGGCGGGCGCGTTGCTCGGCGGCCCGCACCACCTCGGTGCGCTGGACCATCCGCTCGGCCTCGCCGCGGGCGGCCTCCAGGATTTCGTCGGCCTCGCGACGGGTCTTGGCGACAAACTCGTCGCGCTCCTTGAGCATCCAACGCGCCGTGCGCATCTCTTCGGGAATGCGATGGAGCGCCTCTTCGAGGAGTTCGATGATCTCGTCGCGGTTGATCATCGGGTTGTTCGACAGCGGGATCGTGCGAGCCGTAGCGATGATGTCAACGGCGCGGCGCAGCAGGGTCTCGGAGTCGTAGCTCCCCCGGTCGGTTCCGCTGGTCGGCGGGGCCGGCTGGCCATAGGCCGCCGGCTCGTCGTAGCCATCGTCGTATTCGTCGTCGTAGTCGTCGTAAGACACGGTCATCGCTCCTTCGGAGCCGAAAGGGTAGCGAGCCGATGGGCGACCGGCTCGGGGACCAAGTGGGAGACGTCACCGCCATGCTGGGCGATCTCGCGGATAAACCTCGAGGACACATACGACCAGTTCGGTGACGTGGGCAGAAAGACGGTGCGGATGCCGCTGACCGAGTGGTTGGTGTGGGCCATCTGCAGTTCGAACTCGAAATCGCCGGCGGTGCGGAGGCCCTTGACGATGAAGTCGGCCCCGGCGGTGTGCGCCGCATCGATCACCAAACCTGCGAACGTCTCGACCTTCACGCCCGACAGATGGGCCGTCGATTCGCGCAACATCTCCTGGCGAGCTTCGAGAGCAAACGCTCCCGATGGCTTGCCCGGGTTGTGCATCGTGGCGACCACCACCTCGCCGAACAGCGCGACGGCCTGCTCGACCACGTCGAGGTGGCCGAGATGAACAGGATCGAAACTTCCGGGAAAGAACGCAATGCTCATAGCAGGTGCTTCACGGTATCTCGACCGGGGTGTCGACTGCAGGCTCAACGGCCGCAGGCTCAAGGATGGAGATGTGGGTGCGTCCGTACCGGCGAGCCCGCAGCTGCGTCCAGCCAGTCGGGCAGATCAACGCTCGGCCGGTCTCGGCCACGACGATTGAGGCATCAAGTCCGGTGAGCAGTTCATCCCACCCGTCGAAGTCGTACGGCGGATCGGCGAACACGACATCTGCACTCACCCTGCCGTGTGATCGCACCCAGCCGACCGCATCGGCCGCGACCACAACCGAGCGATCGGCCGCCTTCAACGTCGTTAGATTGTCCCGAATCGCCTGCAGCGCGGCCCGATCACGCTCGACGAACGTGCACCGGGAGGCACCCCGCGACAACGCTTCGATGCCGAGCGCGCCCGACCCGGCGAACAGGTCGACGATCACGGCGCCATCGATCACATCCATACTTGACAGCGAGTTGAACACCGCCTCACGTGCCTGATCGGTCGTCGGCCGGGTGGTCGATCCGACCGGGGCCACAAGACGACGACCGCGGAACTCACCCGAAACGACACGCATCACGCCAGACTAAGGGCGTGTTGTCCCCGGAACCCACCATCATCTGCGTCGATTGCGGAGGTGACTGCTACCTACTCAGCTACCCGCCCGAAGACGGCATTTGGGAGCCCGGCGACATCGTGGCGTACCGCTGCCGAGACTGCCTCGACCGCTGGGACCTCGTCCTGCCCGACGACACCAGCAGCTACGACGCCTGAGCGCCCCGATCGATCGGCCAAGCGCCGGGCAACCCAGTAGGCGGGCAGCAGGAAGGCGGCACCCACCGCGCCGTCGAGCCACCAGTGGTTGGCCGTGCTGGTCACGACATAGACGGTGGCAGCGGCGTGAACGACGGCGATCCAGCGCCAACGACTCGACGACGCCCGCCACGCGGCAATTCCGATCAACACGCCCCAGGCGACGTGAATCGACGGCATCGCCGCGAACTGCGCCGAGACACCCGCTCCGTGCGCGCCGTACACCGACTGATTGAACTGCACCGCAGTGTCGACGAATCCAAGTTCGGGATAGAACCGCGGCGGAGCCACCGGTACATAGCGGATGACCAGGCAAATCCCAGTCGTCAGCGCCAGCGTTGTGCGCCACCTCCGGTACTGATCGCGATGACGGAAGTACATCCACACCAGAAAGATCCCCATCGCCGGAACGTGGACGCCGGCGTAGTAGAGGTTCGACGCCTGCAACACCAGCCGATTGGCCAGCGGACCCTGTTGTAGCCACTGCTCGCGGGGCAGGTGGAGCCACTGCTCGATCTCCCACACCGTCAGACCGCGATCGAGGCCGCCCTCGGCGCCGAACGGGTCGAGTTCGCCGGCGCGGAGCCAAAGCGCGTACAACACCATCACCACGGCGGTTTCCGCCGCCACCAATCGCCACGGTTGACGAAGGGCACCAGTCGGCCACCAGCCGATGACGCCGAGCACCACGGCCATTCCTACAGCCCACTCCCACGGCAACCACATGCAGCTACGACGTTACGCCCCGACGAACGACGACATCGATTCACCAGGACGAAACATTGCCGAAACGAGCGATCTCTACGGTACGCCCACCTGTACTGAACGAGGAGATGTCGATGCAGATCGATTCGGGAGCAACCGCCTGGGTGTTGGTGTCCGCAGCACTTGTGCTGTTCATGACCCCTGGCCTGGCTTTTTTCTATGGCGGCATGGTTCGAGCCCGCAATGTGCTCGGCATGTTGATGCAGAACTTCTTCGCCATGGGGCTCATCAGTGTGCTGTGGGCCACCGTCGGCTTCTCCCTAGCGTTCGGTGGCAGCGGCAAGTGGATCGGCAACTTCGAGTTTGCTTTTCTCCGAAACGTCACGAAGGTCGCCGAGATTCCGGGCTACACCGGTGACTTCGCCCTCGTTATTCCGGCCCTGGCATTCGTTGCGTACCAGATGATGTTCGCCGTGATCACCCCGGCGTTGATCACCGGGGCCACCGCCGACCGGCTGAAGTTCTCGGCCTACGCGATCTTCATCGGGGTGTGGGCCGTGCTCGTCTATCCGGCGGTCGCCCACTGGGTGTTCAGCCCCAACGGGTTCCTGTTCAAGGGCGGGGCCCTCGACTTCGCCGGCGGTGCCGTCGTCCACATCAATGCCGGTGCAGCCGCACTGGCCCTCGTGCTGATTCTCGGCCCCCGCAAGGGATTCCCCCGCGAAGCGATGCCCCCGCACAACCTGCCGTTCACGATGCTCGGCACCGGCATCCTCTGGTTCGGGTGGTTCGGCTTCAATGCCGGCTCGGCGCTCGCTGCAAACGGCCTCGCCGCCCAAGCGCTGATCAACACCCACCTCGCCGCGTCGGCGGCGATGATCGGCTGGCTGATCGTCGAGAAGATCACCACCGGTCATGCCACGACGCTTGGCGCCGCTTCGGGTGCCGTTGCCGGCCTTGTGGCAATCACCCCGTGTGCCGGCTTCGTCGGTGGCGTTGCTCCGTTGATCATCGGGCTGGCCGCCGGTGTGGTGTGCTACCTGGCGCTCAAGCTGAAGTCCCACTTCGGGTTCGACGACAGCCTCGATGTCATCGCCGTCCACTTGATCGGCGGTCTGCTTGGCTCGCTGCTCCTCGGCTTGTTCGCCGACACTGGCGTGAACGCACTCGGTTTCGACGGTGCGTTCTTCGGCGGCGGGCTCGAACTGTTGTGGAACCAGACTCGGGCGTCGGTGATCACCTTCGTGTTCTCCTTCGGCCTTTCGTACCTGGTCGGGATGATCATTCACCGTACGATCGGCCTGCGGGTCTCCGCTGAGGACGAGCTCATCGGACTCGACCAGAGCCAGCACGCCGAAACGGCGTATCAGTCATGAGTCAACCCCGATCGACCCTGCCCACCCCATGCCTATCTGTCACGTTCCAGCCTGAGAGGATGCAGCCATGAAGCTGATCACCGCCATCGTGAAGCCGTTCAAGCTCGACGACGTCAAAGATGCCCTGAAGACCGCCGGCGTCCAGGGGCTCACGGTGTCCGAAGCCCGCGGCTTCGGACGTCAGGGCGGCCACACCGAGACCTACCGGGGGGCCGAGTACCGCATCGATTTCGTCCCGAAGGTCCGCATCGAGGTCGTCATCGATGATGACACGGTCGACCAGATCATCGACGTCATTCGAACCGCGGCGTCGACGGGCAAGATCGGCGACGGCAAGATCTGGGTCACCGAGGTCGGCCGTCTGGTTCGTATTCGAACCGGCGAAGAAGGCTCCGACGCGGTGTAGATTTCTCTGGACTAGTCGAGGACTGTTCGCCGTCCGTGAGCGTGAAGCGCCGCCAGGCGTAGCGAACACGAGGGAGCGGTCAAAGCGAGCCGTCAGGCGAGCGGAGACC
>JANNNL010000437.1:0-23886 GCA_031398525.1 Actinomycetes bacterium
TCAATGCCAACACCAACGGCACCGGACACGAGGAACGCTGCGGGTATCGCCAGCAGCAACGAAATCGGCATCTTGGCGTTGCGGCGGTTGATCGCTTCCTGGCGGGAGAGCTCCAGGGCGGCGATCAACAGGTGCTTGACGTGCACGCGGTTGCGGGCATCGATTGCCACGATCGGAATTTCGGCTCGTAGTCCCAAGGAGTCACGGACCTCGTTGAGGTCGTGGTGCAACTGGCCGTCGAAGCAGTTCAGGGCGACGACGAACGGGATGGACCGGTTTTCGAAATAGTCCAACGCCGCGAAGGAATCGGTGATTCGTCGGCTGTCGACCAGCACGACGGCACCGAGCGCACCCGAGACGAGTTCGTCCCACATGAACCCGAATCGGTCCTGCCCTGGGGTGCCGAACAGATACAACACGAGTTCGTCCGACACGGTGATGCGGCCGAAGTCCATCGCCACCGTCGTGGTGGTCTTGGTCATCACCTCGCCGCGATCGTCGATGCCCATCGCCACGCTGGTCATCGCCGCCTCTGTGGTCAGCGGGACGATCTCGGAGATGGCGCCGACGAGTGTCGTCTTGCCCACCCCAAAACCACCCGCAACCACGATCTTGAGTGGAACAATGCGGCGCGGAGCCGCCCGCTCAGCCATGACAGGCGCTTCGATCATTGCCAGTACCTTTCCGCCAGCATCTGCCAGGTCATATCCGTCGCAATCCATCAATCAGGGAATCAATCAACTCGACATCGTCGAGTACTCCGGCCGGCGGGGCATACACCGTGAGGTAACCATCATCGGCGAGGTCGCCGGCGAGCACCCACACCACCCCGATCGGCAGGTGCAGCAGCGCTGAAAGCTCGGCCATCGAGTGGGGAATCGCCGCCCGTTTGGCAACTGCGAGACGCTCGTCTCCGAGCCCCTCGAGACCCGGCCCACCGTCGGTCATCGCAACAATCGTTTCAAACGAAACCGTGCGATTCCGGCTCCGTGTCCGCCCGCCGGTGACGAAGTACGGGCGCACGGCGCCGTCAGGATCGGTGGCCTTCGAACTCGCCACCTCGGCCGTTGCCTTGGCGATCCGGTCGAGGAATGGACGCGACAGCGACATATCAGGTTCTTCAGTCCAGGCCGAATCGGCCTGTTCCTCCATCGGCATCATCGCCTCACTCTCGTCCATCGCGGTCTCGCTCTCATCAAGCCAGTTGCTTGAGTTCGCTCACCAGCGACGGGGTCAAACGACTGTGAGCCTGCTCGACGAGCAATGCGATCTCGTAGCCGATCTGCCCCATATCGGTGATGCCGCGAGACGCAACGACGCCGAGGGCCGAACCCTCGCCGATGGCGGTCACGAAGAAAAACGATTCGTCGAGTTCGACGATCACCTGATGGGCGGCGGGTTGGCCGAGCAGACGGGCGGTGCCGTCCGACAGGCTACGCAGCCCCGAGATGACCGCCGCAAGCCGTTCGGCCGTCGACCGGTCGATACCCGACGAAGCGGCCATCAGCAGCCCATCGGACGAAACGCACAGGGTGTGCTCGACCCCTGGCGTCTCCATCCCGAATCGATCGATCAACCAGGCGAAATCCCGCGCCGGAGCGCTCACCGTCACCATCACTCTTGCTCCTGCCCGCCGTCGGTGGTCTCAGTTTCGGGGATCAACCGGCGTGGTGCCCGTCTGTATCCGTCTTGGAAGCTCGACAGCGCGTCACGGACCGATTCGGCCGAGCGGCGGTTGCCGGGAATCGGCAGCGGCGGCGGCAACGCTCCGTCGAAGAGGTTGGCCCCGGGAACTCGCTTCTGCAGCCCACCCGTTGTGGTCGTGACCTCGGCCTTGGCCGGGGCAGCGTTGGCGACCGCCGATACGGGAGCCGCGACGTCAGTCCGCTCCCGACGAATCGCCGGCGGGGTCGGCGAGGGAGTCGCCGCCGGAGTGCTGGGGGCGGGAAATGGGCCCGCCGAGCGACGCTGCGACGAGCGCCCGGTCGAGTCGTCGCTCACCGGCGACCTCGACGGTTCCTGGCGGACGACGGCGGCAGGGGCCCGGTCGGGAATGGCCGCCGCGCCGCGACGCTCGGCGTCAGCGTTCGAATCACCGTTGACCGGAGCGTGACTCGCTGCCGCGCCGTTGCTTGCCGAATTCGTGGCTGTAGCACCATTGACCATCGCCACGCTGGGGGTGGTGCCGGCGCCAGCGACGATCGCCGATCGAGTCGCGTCGGCTGCGGGAGACGCGGCCCGATGCAACACGGCACCTGGAAGCCGAACCCGAGCGGTGACGCCGTCCTGCGGCGACTGCTCCAACCGAACGCCGATCCCGTTACGAGCGCCAAGTCGCCCAACGACGGCGAAACCGAGAACCAGCGAGGTCCGTTCCTCCAGTCGGCTCAATGACTCCAAGTCGCGGTTGGCCGCAGAAAGCGCCTCGGGAGACATACCCATGCCTCGGTCGACGATCGAGATGGTGTAGCCATCGCCGCTTTGCTCGCCGGTGACGACCACCGTGGTGTCGGGTGGCGAGAAGCGGGTGGCATTGTCGAGCAACTCGGCGACAAGGTGGGTGAGGTCGGCGACCGAGCTGCCACGAATGAGTGCGGGGTGCAGGGAGGCGAGTTCCACTCGGTCGAACGACTCGATCTCGGACAGCGCCGCCCGAAGGACCTCACGGACCTCGACGGGGCGGGGCCAACTCCGTGCCTGTTCCGCCCCCGACAACACCAACAGGCTCTCGGCGTTACGGCGCATACGCGTGGTGAGGTGGTCGAGTTTGAACAAGTTGTCGAGAGTCTCGGGGTCGCGTTCGTCGCGTTCCAGGTCGGTGATGAACGACAGCGTGCGGTTGACAAGGCTCTGGTTACGCCGGGCGAGGTTACCCAACATCGTCGAGATGTTGCGCCGGATGCGGGCCTGCTCGGCGGCCAAGCCGACAGCAGTGGTCTGCATCGAGTTCATGGCGGTAGCCAACGAGCCGAACTCGCCAGTACCGACCAGATTCATGGCAGGAAGGGCAACGTCTTCTCCGGCCTGGACCTGGGCCACGACACCCGGCAGGTCACGCTCGGCCGCCGCCGCGGCCGAGGTCAGACGACCGATCGGACGCGTGATGGATCGGGCCAGCAGCGCGGTCAGGATGAGGCTGAGGAGTCCAAGACCGACGATCGCGCCCAGGGCAAGCATCTTCTCCGAGCGAACCTGGTCGGCGGCGGAGTTCTCCAGGCGGACGCGGCGAGCCTCGCCAAGCTCGACCACCGTGCGGATAAACGACTTGTGACGTTCAAAGGCCGGGTTGACCTCGGTGGAGTCGATGGCATCGGCGGCCGCCAGGTCTCCCGACTGCACTGCTGGAATCAGCCGCTCGTCGACGACTTTCCAGAACGCATCCCCCGCGGCATACGCAGCGATCAACTCGTTGAGCACGTCCTGTTCGTCGGCCTCGGCCAGGACAGCCTTCCACACATCGAGACGCTGGTAGTAGACGGTTTCTTGTTGTGACAACTCTGAGATGCGCTGCTGAACCTCTGCCGGATCGGATGTGCCGGAGAGTTCCTGCGCCGAAAGGTGAGCCTCCACGAGGAACGCTGGCGGGGGCAGAACATCGGCGACGAGGTTCTGGGACTCGACGATCTCGTCGTAGGTGGTTCCGCCAACCTGCACGGCGTTGAGGGCTCGGAGGCCAACGAGCGCGACGATGGCGAGGGCCAGCAACGGCACTAACACCACAATGGTCATTCGGGATCGGATTTTCAGATTACGGAACAAGCAGGCCGCCTTTCGACTCAACAAGTATCTCTCAGTATTTCTCACCTTTGGTGTTCAGAAAACCGCCAGAGGGGCGATGATTCTGATGACCCACAAAGTTTCTCGACAGTCCGTGGGCAGATTACACCGTGGGTGCTCACATCGGTGCCGCTCCGCAGGAAGTTTGATCAAGTCTTGACACGGTGAGTTGCCATGCCGATCAGCCACCCGCTGTGCCAGGATGGAGGCGTTCAACGATCCGGGAACGGAACGCCGTCGCCAGGCGTCTTTGTACGTATGTCTACTCTCCGAGGAGCCTCGATGTTGCAGCGTCGTCAACTTGTCCGTCTTGCGGTGCCCGCCATCTTGATCGCGCTTGGGGCCTGCGGCGGGTCGGCCACGGGCGAAGATCAGAAGAGCTCGGGCTCCGACAACACGAACACGACCGATAGCCCGCTGTCGGCAATCTTCGGCGGCAACGAATCACCCGCGGAGTCACGCCGCAAGCAGCTCAAGCAGGAAGAACTCGTCGCGCAGTGCATGAAGGAGAAGGGGTGGGATTACACCCCCGTCGACTACACCGCACAGTTCGGCGACAGTGGCGGCGACGAAGATGCCAACTTGACTCCTGAGGAGTACGGCAAGAAGTACGCCTACGGCATCACCCACAACTACGAGTTGTACGAACTCCCCAATCTGAGCGGTGAGGCCACCGGTGATACCGGCGTCGATGCGGGCGAAGGTGAAACGGCTCCCATCGACTCGTTCGTTGATCCCAACCAGGAGTACGTCACCGGGCTGAGCGAATCCGAGCAGCAGCAGTATTACGAAGACCTCCAAGGCAAGCCACAAGAGGCTCCTACCGACGAAACGGCCGTGTTCGTCCCTCCACCGCTCGAGGAACAGGGCTGCTACGGCCTCGCTTCCAAAGAGGTGTACGGCGACTCCCCCTTCCAAGACCCCGAGATCAGCCAACGTCTCGACGAGCTGTTCACCAACCTCGAAGATGACCCCGAGATCAAAGAGGCCAACAAGAAATGGGTCGAGTGCGTCAAGGACGCCGACGCCAGCTACGAGCTGACCAGCCCGAACGACACGTACTCCTATTTCGAGAAGACCAAAGCCGAGCTAGCGGGGCAGGAGATCGTCCCGCTCGATCCGGAGACCGGTTCCCCCCAGGGGGGCGATCCAGGCGAAATGTGGAACTCCACGCAGAACGCGGATGGCACCGGCTGGGCGTTCATCGGTGAACCCAAGGCCCTCGATGCCACAGCACTCGAACAACTCCGCAAAGACGAGTTCAAGCTCTACGAGATCGACCAAAAGTGCCAGAAGAAGGTCGGCATCACCAAGATTCGCACGCGCGTCGAGCGGGAGCTCGCCGACCAGATTCTCTCGGAGTTCCCGCAGCTGAAGAAGGACGGGTGACGCCGGTGCCATCCGGTTCGTCGTCGGGCGACGTGTCGACTACGGGCTACGAAGATCTGGCAGATGACTCGGCTGGCGAGATGGAGGTCACCTCGGGCGGGCTGAAGCCCGTGGGCTCTCGCCGGCGTCGGCGGCAGGCGTTGATCGTCGTAGGTGCCGCGGTGGCGTCGGCCGTCGGCGGCGTCGCCATCGGCAGCAAGCTGAAGTCGCCGGCCGACGCCGCTAACGAACGCAAGGCACCGGCTGCGTCGTTGATCACCGTTCCCGTCGAGCGACGAGCGTTGACATCGAACCTGACGGTGGCCGGTGACGTGGTCTTCGAGGAGCCAACGCCTGTCCGGTTGCTGGGCGCGGTCGGTGAAAGTGCGGGAGCCAACCAGGTGATTACCCGGCTGCCCGAGATCGGCACGCCCGTCGTCGAGGGTGATGTGCTCCTCGAAGTCTCCGGGCGACCCGTTTTCGCCCTGCAAGGCACCCTCCCAGTGTTTCGTGGCTTCGAACCAGGTTCGACCGGCCCCGATGTTGCCCAGCTCGAAGCGTCCCTCGAACGCCTTGGCTTCTCACCCGGCACGGTCGACGAGATCTACGACGAAGGAACCGAGGCCGCCCTCGACGCAATGTACGAGGCCAAGGGCAAGAAGAGCGAGGGGCCGAGCGAGGATCAGCGCAACAAGCTACGCGACCAACGCAAGGCGCTGACCGACGCCGAAGAAGGCCTGCGCAAAGCTCAGAACGAACTCCGCACCGGCGGGTCAACCGTCACCCCGTCGCAGCTGTTGGCCGCCCGCCAACGAGTCGACAAGGCCGAGGGGGCCATTCCCGAGGCCGAAGCGGCAGCAAACCAGGCCAACGTATTGGCCGCGAGCAACGTCACCAACGCCGTTGGCGTCCGCGATGCCTCGAAACTTGCCCGCGATGCCGCCAAGACCATCACCGATGCGGTCGCGCAGCCCGGCGCGATCAACCCCGACACCGGCGAGCCATTCACCTCCACCGAGATAGCCGAGCGCCAGGCCATTCAGGCCGACAAGGAGCGCGAGTTCCTCGACGCCGAAAAGTCGCTGAACCTGGCGATCAACGAGCAGACGACCACCAAGAACCAGGGTGATAGCGCGATCGTCGACGCTCGCGACGCCCTCGACCTGGCGCGAGCCGAGTTGACCGATCTTCAGAAGCCCGCCGACACCGCACCCCTCCAGGAGTCGGTGACACAGGCCCAAGCGGTCGTCGATCAGGCCACGAACGAACTGTTCCTCATCGAGGCCGAGGTCGGCACCAAGGTCCCGGCGGGCGAGGTCGTCTTCCTACCGACCCTGCCGACCAACGTCACCGATCTCTCGGCGACGGTCGGCTCAACCGTCACCGACACGCTGCTCACGGTGTCGAGCACCGCGACGCAGATCACCGGTCGCGTCTCGAAAAATGACGGTGACCTGCTTGAAGTCGGCGCGGTCGTGACCGTCGAAATTCCCGACGCCGGCATCGAGACCACCGGGACGCTGAGCCAGATCGGCGCCCAGAGCAACCAGCCCGCCGACCCGAACGACCCTTTCGGCAACAACGGCGGCGGCGACAGCAGCCGCCTCCAGGTGATCGTCACTCCCGACGACCCGGCCAAGCTCAGCGACTTCGTCGGTTACTCCGCTCGCATTCGGATCACCGTCAGCTCGACGGAGGGAGAGGTGCTCGCCGTGCCGGTCGCCGCGCTGTCGGTTGGCCCCGACGGTGCCAGCCGATTGGAAGTGTTGCGGTCGATCGAATCCGATCCGTCCGAGACATCAGACTCGGTGGCATCGGGCAAGACCCCATCGCAGGCGACCACCGAAATGGTCACCGTCGAGGTTGGCTTGACCGCACAGGGATACTCGGAAATCAAGTCGTTCGACGGCTCACTGGTCGAGGGCGACCGAGTCGTCATCGGAGTCGAAGAGGAGCCGCCGCCATCGGACACCAGCGACAGCTCGAGCGACGAGCCAGCGCAAGACACCTCGACCGCCAACACCAGCGCGTGACCGTTCGTACCCGGGGGCCGCGCCCCCGAACCCCATCAATACCAGACTCACTGGCGCTCGCGCTGCCATCCAGTCACGAGCAGAGCTCGTGACTGGCATCGATCTGGTCAGCGGGGCGGCGGGCGTTCACCCCGATCGTCCTCCGGTCGTCGCCCTTCATGATCTGTGGCGGGTGTTCGACACCGACCCGCCCGTTAAGGCGCTCCGATCGGTCGAGCTCGAGATCAAGCACGGCGAGCATCTGGCGATCGTCGGGCCATCGGGTTCGGGCAAATCGACCCTGCTCAACGTTCTCGGGCTTCTTGACCGCCCAACGTACGGGCACTATCTCCTCGATGGCATCGACACCGGCTCGCTGACCGACAAAGAGCGGGCCGGGGAGCGCGGGCGGCGAATCGGTTTCGTCTTCCAAGGCTTCCATCTGCTGTCCCACCGCTCGGTGGAAGAGAACGTCATGCTCGGCGAGATCTACCGCGGCACCCCGCGAGCAGGCCGTATGGACCGAGCCGTCGAGGTGCTGAGACTCGTCGGTCTCGGCCACCGTATCGGCTTCCTCCCCACCCGACTTTCCGGCGGCGAGCGCCAGCGAGTCGCCATCGCCCGAGCCCTCATCGGCGAACCGAGCCTGCTGCTGTGCGATGAACCCACCGGCAACCTCGACTCGCAGAACACCGCAGCGGTGCTCGATCTGTTCGATCAGCTGCGACTCGGTGGCCTCACCGTTCTGGTCATCACCCATGATCACGATGTCGCTCGTCACGCCGAGCGGCGCGTACGCATGATCGACGGCTACCTCACCGAGGAGGCGTGATGGGTGAGTATTCGAACGGGCCGCCGTACATCAACGTCTCGCCGCCAATCGCCGACACTCAGATCGCCGACCCCGACGAGGTCGTTTTGGTCACCAATGACGCTGCCGACCCTTCCCGACGTCGGCGGCGCAAGCAACGGATGGCCGAGAAGAAGGCGACCACGCGGTCACGACTCCGCGTCCTTGATCTGCTCGATGAGAGCCTCGCCGGAGTGTTTGCCCGTCCGGCTCGCGCCGCGCTGACAACGCTCGGTACCGTGCTCGGCATCGCGTCGCTCGTCGCCACCCTCGGCGTCTCTCGTACCGCCGGCAACCAAATCGTCGACCGTTTCGACGAACTCAGCGCGACCCAGGTCACTGTGCGCGCCCGAGCGACGGGACAGTCGAGTGGCTCGTCGCGTCGAGGCACTCCCCTGCCATGGTCGGTCGAAGACCGACTACTCCCGCTGAATGGGGTGGTCGCCGCCGGAGCCATTGCCGATGTGCCGACGCCCGGAGGAATCCGCACCGTGCCCGTTCGCGACCCGTCAGTAGTGTCGACCCGCACCTTGCCCGTCTTTGCCGCCTCACCAGGCTTGATGGATGCGGTGCGAGGCCGGATCGTCAGCGGACGTTGGTTCGATATCGGCCATGTCACCCGCAATGACCGGGTCGTCGTGCTCGGCGTCGACGCGGCAACGGAGCTAGGAGTTTCCCGCCTCGCCAACTTGCCAGGCATCTACATCGGTGACGATCTGTACACCGTCATCGGCATTCTCGACGACGCGCCGCGCGACGTTGGGCTGCTCGGAGGGGTGATCATTCCGAGCGGCGCGGCCAACGAGCGCTACAACGTCTCCAAGCCCGAACGGGTGGTCATCGAGACCGAGGTCGGAGCGGCCGGCCTGATTGCCAAACAGGCACCGATCGCCCTCAGCCCCAACGCCCCCGAGGGGCTCAGCGTCAGCGCCCTCGCGACGCGTCCGAAACCCGCGACGCCGTGCAGAGCGACATCAACACGCTGTTTCTCCTACTCGGTCTGGTATCGCTGATCGTCGGGGCGATCGGCATCGCCAATGTGACCCTCGTGACGGTGATGGAGCGCACCGGCGAGATCGGCCTGCGCCGAGCATTGGGTGCCCATCGCAAGCACATCGCCATTCAATTCCTCTGCGAGTCAACGGCCATGGGTCTGATTGGCGGCATCGTCGGGGCCAGCGTCGGGTTGCTCTTCGTCGTGGTGGTTTCGGCCGCCCGCGACTGGACCCCGGTGCTCGACATCTGGCTGCCGCTCATCGCCCCCGTCGTCGGGGCGATCGTCGGTCTCCTCGCCGGCCTGTACCCGGCGATTCGAGCAGCCCGCATGGAACCGGTCGACGCCCTGCGCTCCGCTACCTGACCACGCTGGTCAACCGTCGGCTACTGCGGGAACCATCCCAGAACGTCGACGAGAACGTGAGTGCTCCCGACGGCGTTGTACAACGAGATCCGCCCGCTCGCATCGACCGGGACGATGACCATGTTGGGGAAGACGTCGCCGGCAACATAGTTGAGGTTCGACGCCGTCGGCATCGATCGGCCAGCGGGCCACACAGTCATGTACGACTCCGCCGTCGGACCAACGGCGGTCACATTCAACGCCACTGAACCGACTCCAAGCAGCGGGACACCACCCCGGCCGAGAACCACGACGTCGACCCAGGTCGCTTCACCGACCGGACCTGTGCCTCTGAATGAGTCGTCGATCGTCGCTCCACCGCGAGTGTCCATCAACCGGGCCGGGGCCAGGCCGGTGAAACCGGGATCTTCGGGGAAAAAGCCGAGCACATCGACCAGGACATCAACCGTGCCAGCTGCGTTGAACAACGAGACCTTGCCGTTGGCACCCAGCGGAACGATGACCATGTTGGGGATCGTCTGGCCCGCTCGGTAGTTCAGATTCGACGCCGTCGGCATCGGCTGGCCCGTCGGCCAGACCGTCATATACGACTCGGTCGACGGGCCGACCGCGGTGACGTTCAATGCCACCGAACCTCCACCAGCGGGCAGCACGCCACCCCGACCGGCAACCGTCACGCTGACAATTCCGTTCGCCCCGAGAGGAGTTCTCATCTGGAACAGTTGATCGACGGTCGCCCCGCCGACGCGGGTGTCCATCAGACGCTTCGGGACCAGCCCGACGAACGTCGAGGTCGCCGGGAAGTACCCGAGAACATCGACGGCGACGTCGACGATGCCGGCCGCATTGAACATCGAGATCTCGCCGTTGGCCCCCAACGGCACGATCACCATATTGGGAAACGTCTGGCCCGCGACATAGTTGAGATTCGAGGCAGTGGGCCGGGTGGCACCCGCTGGCCACACGGTCAGATACGACTCCGCCGTCGGGCCGATCGCCGTGACGTTCAGAACCACCGAACCGGCACCTGTTGTTGGAACTCCGCCGCGGCCAAGTACCGGGAACTTGACCATACCCTGCGTGCCCACCCGACCGATGCCCGAGAATCGACCGTCGACCGTTGCTGCCGGCCGGGTATCGACCAGACGGGCCGGCGTGAGCCCGACGTACGAACCCACCGAGCCGACGGTGATTGTGCGCGTCGTCGATGTCGAGCCCGACGCATTCGTCACCGTCAAGGTGATGGTGTACGTGCCGAGCGAGGCGAAGACATGGGTCGGGTTGCGGCTCGTCGAACCCGCGGAGCCGTCGCCGAAGTTCCATGACCAGCCTGTGACGGCCGGGGTACCCGAGGACGAATCGGTGAATGCGATGTTCAGCGGAGCGGGGCCAGATGTGGCACTCGCCGCGAACGAAGCCAATGGCGGGCCGGTCACAGTCGCGGATCGGGTCGTAGTCGACGAGCCTGCGGAACTCGTCGCGGTGAGCGTCACTGTGTACACCCCGGGAGTCGCAAACGTGTGACCTGGATTGGCGGAAGTGGACGTTGCCGATCCGTCGCCAAAGTCCCACAGGTACGTCGGCGTCGGCAAGCCAGTCGACGTATTGGTCATCGTCACGGCGAGCGGCGCTGCCCCCGAGTTGGTGGACATCGTGAATGCCGCCGTCGGTATCGAGGTTGCCACGATGGTCTTGGTTGCCTGGCTCACCCCCGTTGCGCTGGTCGCTGTGAGCGTGACGGTGTAGGTACCACGGATCGTGTAGATGTGCGAAGGATGGCGCTCAGGCGAGAGCGCGGTGCCATCACCGAAGTTCCACGACCACGTCGTCGGAGCCGGCAGGCCTGTCGAAGTATCGGTGAACGACACATCGAGTGGTGCAAGCCCGCTCGGCGGATTCGAAAGGTTCGTCGTGAACGACGCGGCGGGGAGCGAGTTGATCACCACCTGATGCGTGATCGAGTTGAATGCCGTCGGATTCGAGACCGAAGCGGTCAGGGTCACGTTGAACGTTCCGGCCGTCGCGTACGTATGGGTCGGGTGCTGCAGGTTGCTCAAGGCCGTGCCGTCGCCGAAGTTCCACGACCAGCCCGTGATCGGGGTCAGCGCGGTCGATTCATCGGTGAACACCACCTGTTGCGGGGCCGCACCGGAGGGGCTGGTGTTACTGAACTCGGCCGATGGCGCGGCATTCACGGTGACCGTCGTTGTCGCCCCCGACGGCGGGTTGGGTGCCGTGTTCGGATTCGATGTAGTGTGCTTGACGGTGTAGACGCCGGGGGCAGTGAACGTATGCGACGTATGCTGGGCCGTGACGATTGACGAGGAATCCCCGAAGTCCCACGTCCACGTTGTTGGGCGGTCGACCGAGGTGTCGGTGAAGTCGACCGTGAACGGTGCACCACCAGTCAGCGTCGTCGGTGACGTGGTGAACGAAGCCGTCGGCGAGTTCTGGGCCAGCGTGTAGATCCGCAGGGCAAACTCTTGTTGGGTGTTCGGCGGATAGAAATCCCATCCATCGGCGAGGACCAGCGTGTCGCCGACCACTTCGACGGCACGGGTGTCCTGCAACCCGAGATCTTTCATCTGAATGCTGTGATTCGGCACGGGGGTCAGGGCGGGCCAAGTGAAGCGGTAGAGAATGCTGCCGCTGCTTGTCGTCAGCCACACGTCGTCGCCGGCAGGTGCGTTGGCACCCGGCGGGGAGAAGCCGACGCCGGTGATGTGGCCGCTGATCCCGGGGACGACCTTCGCGTCGGTGATCGTGTTTGTGGCGTAGTCGTACTTGTACAGCGTTTTACCGAAGCTTGACTGGGTGTTGTCTCCAACCCACAGTTCGCCGTTGATCGCTCCGGCGCCGCTCATGTCCTTGTGGATCTGGCCGTTGTAGGTCACCGACTCCAGCGGCTGATACGTCCCCACCCCGAAGTGGCCGTCAGCACCGCGAATCAATCGGAAGACCGTTGGATCGTGGGGCGTGTTCGGCAGACAACAGAACCCCGCGAAGGCGTAGAGCACGTCGTTGACGGCATCATACGCCAGAGCCTCGAAGTCAGCCGGACGGGTGATCCCCGCCGGTGGCCCGCCGCCGCTGAACGCCGTCGAGTTTGCAAGCTGGGTGTCCGTCAAGGTCGTCAGCAACGTACCGGTGGCGAAGTCAAGTTCGTAGAGCTTCCGCTTCGAATCGTCCGAGACCCACATCGAGTTGCGGAACGGATCGTATGCCAACCCCTCGGCATCGCCGGGATGCTGGGCCGGTGCACCGACGAAAGGGTTGGTGTAGATCGTTCGTTGGAGCTGCAAAGTCGGGAAACCGTAGACCGGGATCAGCGCCTCGGCACGCGTGATTCCCATTGACATAACGGTGGTCAGCGATACGAGAGTTCCCACAAGGGCCGCGCCGATACGGCGCATGCCACGGGGGAGCGTATCGCTGTTAGGTCGCATGTCGCTGGACAAGATGGTCATCTTTCGCTTCTCACTATTGGCCGACACCTCCCTCGGGTGCGGTCGAAAGTCGACTCTGGTTCGGTCGTCCCGGGTCCGATCCCGGGAATCAGCTCGAACGCTGATGTCACGCCAACGGGACCCCGCCGGGTTTGCTCGATGACGCTAATCGGCCGGATTGTCAAGGCCATTGGGTCATCAGACCCCTGTATATCTCCGAACGTGAGTGTACGACCACACATGCTCCGGGAGGGGTCGGGCACCCCTGTCGATCTAGATTCAGGACATGACGATGACCGACGATGCGCCACCCGTCCCGAAAGCCGAACGGTGGACCGCTCAATGGAAGGAGCTCTACGCCGAGGTGATCACGACAGGGCTGTGTACCGGATGCGCCGGATGCGTGGTCACCTGCCCCCACGACGTCATCGGCTACGAGCACGAGGAAGGTAAGTACAAGCCCTTTCACATCGAAGAAGAACTCGGTCTCGACAACTGTCTGCACGGCGAGAAGGGCTGCACGACGTGCACCCGCGCCTGCCCCCGCTTTCGGGCGTGGGAGCCGGCAGCCGATATGCATCTATTCGGACGAGTTCGCGAGCCGAACGACATGGCCGGCATCTGGCGGCAGTTGTTGCTCACCCGGGCCGCCAACGACGAGGAGCACACCAAGGGCCAGGACGGCGGATTCGTCTCGGCGATGCTCAACTGGCTCCTCACCCACGACTACATCGAGGGTGCGCTGGTCTCGGGCGTCGAAGCCGACGATGCATGGAAGGCCAAGCCGGTCGTCGTTCGGAATCGTGAAGAGGTGCTGGCCACCGCCGGCAGCCGCTACACGTACTGCGCCAACCCCCTGGCGTTGCGCGAGGCAAAGGAGATGGGCCTCAGTCGCCTTGCCCTGGTCGGCATGGGATGCCAGACGTCGTCGCCGCCGGTCATGTGGGACCGCAAGGCCGGCAAGGTCTCCAAGTCGTTCCTGTTCAACATCGGCTTGTTGTGTTCCAAGACCTTCGACGACGCCATCTTCCCCGAATTGTTCGAGGCGAAGTACGGCCTGAAGAAAGCCGACATGGTCAAAATGAACATCAAAGGCGTGTTTCAGATCTGGATGAAAGACGGCTCGTACCACGAGATCGATCTCAAGGAATGCCACAAGTGGACCCGCGAGGGCTGCAAGAACTGCCCCGACTTTGCGGCTGAGCACTCCGACATCGCCACCGGTGGCATCGGCAAAGACAACGATTGGACGCTGACCATTGTGCGCACCGAGTTGGGCGAGGAGGTCATCAACCGGATGATCGCCGACGGCACGATCATCGCCCGCCCGGCCCAGGAGGACGAGGTGGCAATGAAGCTGCTGCGCACCCTGTCAATCGTCAGCCGCCGCCGCTGGCCAGAGTGGGCCGACGGAGCTCCCGCGATTGGGGTGCCGCCGCCCAAAAAGAAGGAGCCCACCCAGGTTGCACCTGTCGCAACTCCTGATCAGGCCCCGCAGGCGTCGGCCAGCTGAGCAATCCGGTCCGCTTGCGACTCGCTCAACGAGGTGCCCTCGGTATTGAACCGGCGGAGCTCCTCGTCGTTCATCTCATCGAACAAGCGATCAACCACGCACTCTGCGACCGGGCGTTCCACCCCGGCCGTCACGATCCGCTCGACATAGGCGTCACGTAGATCGTCGCGACTCAGCCCGCCCTTTGAACAGCCGACGCCCGTCGACAACAGAATCAACGTTGCGCCAAACGCGTAACAGCGACGCCCCACCGGTCGGTCAACCATGGTGCGTCGCTGCTTCAACATGAGAACTCGAGTCTCACTCCCCGGCCATGCAGCCGACCATCTTCTCGCTGAACGCCTCAACCAACGGGTCTGCCAGGTCGGCATCGGACGCGTCGAGCTTCTTCAGGTCTTCGTCGGAGTAGCCCTTGATCAGATCGGTCAGGCACGTCTTCTGACCATCAGTGAGCTTCTCGCCCGCAGCCTTCTCGATGCCCTCGATCAGGTTGTCGGCCGTACCCTTCTTGTCGACGCCGCAGGCCGCTGCACCGAGCGTCGTAGCCAGGACGAGAACCAGGGTTCCTACCGTTTTCCGCATTTTTCCTCCCATTGAGTGTCGGCGAGCGACGCTACATGAGATAGCTGCGCTGGGTCAGCCAGCAGGGTCCAGCGTGACGACAAATTTGCGACCGCCGGTGATCTTGGTCTCGAACGAGTAGCTCGCGCCGTCGGTGCCGACGGCTGAGCAGCTGAAGGTCGTGCCGGTCTCCATGCTCGTGGGTGGTTCGCATGAGGCGGCGTCGTAGTCCATCGGCAGCCGGGAGGCATTGTCCGACTCGATCAACCGTTCGGCCTCACGCTTGAAGTCGTTGGTTTCAGGGCCACACCCTGCCACGACCGCAACGACCGTTGCCATGGCCATCGCGAGTGTCTTTGTACGCATTGTCCCTCTTCAGAGCACCGGGTAGAGCACTCACCGTAGAGGAAACCTTCCGCGCTTCAGTGCATCTGAGTGAAGGATGAATCACTCGACCCACTCTGCAAAACTCATCGCTCGTGCCTCTTCACCCACAAGCAAAACTCCTGCTCACCGCTATTGCCGCGCTCGGTGAACCTTCGCTGTCCGAGGACACGCCGCGTGATGCTCGAGCTCGCCGCAGGGCCCGCCTGCGTTCATCCTCCGTCAACGTTCCAGACATCCGGAATTTGATGGCAAACGACGTTCCGTGTCGTCTCTATCGACCAACTGTGACAACTCACCTTCCGTTGCTCGTCTATTTCCACGGTGGCGGTTGGGTGGTTGGTGATCTCGACTCGCACGAAGGCATTGCCCGTGCGCTCGCCGTCGAAAGCGGCGCGGCGGTGCTGAGCGTCGGCTACCGACTCGCCCCGGAGCATCCCTACCCGGCCCAACTTGTCGACGCGACCAAAACCGTGCGGTGGGCCATCGAGCACGCCGCCGACCTGGGATGCGATCCGGAGCGGGTGGCGATTGGCGGTGACTCGGCCGGAGCCAATCTGGCGACCGTCGTAGCTCAACTCGGAGTCGTGCCGCTGAAGTACCAACTGTTGATCTACCCGGTCACCGATGCCCGCCAGACATCGGCGTCCTACGCTGAGTTCAACGACGGTCCGTTCCTCACCCGCGCGTCAATGTCGTGGTTCATCGACCACTATCTCGCGGGACCGGCCGGGTCGGTCGACGATCCGCGGGTCTCACCGATACTGGCCACGGCTGAGGCACTCGCCAACTGCCCGCCGGGCCTGGTCATCACCGCCGGGTACGACCCGTTGCGCGACGAGGGCGAGGCCTATGCCGCACGTCTCAACGAAGCCGGTATCGCAACCTCGGTAACTCGCTACGACGGCATGTTTCATGGCTTCGCCTCGATGGCCGAGCAACTCGACGACGGCGAAATGGCCCTCGCCCAGGCCGGTCGAGCACTCGCCCTGGCATTCGCCCGCTAGCTCCGCCCGGCCCGCCTGCCGGCCTCACCCGGCCTATCCACCGAATTCACCCGACCTCACCCGCCGAGCTCACCCGCCGGTCCGATGGGCCCGCCGAGCTCACCCGCCGAGCTCACCCGCCGGTCCGATGGCCCCAGCGAGCGCGACGGCGCGCGTGAACACTGCGTCGATCATCGGCTCGGTCAAGCGGCCCGTGAACGTGTTCTGCTGGCTCGGATGGAACGAGCAGATCAAGGACACCGGGCCGTGAGGTCCACTCGCGGCGATCTCAACGCCGTGGCCGAACTTCGGACGCGGACGCACACCAAACTGGGCGCACGCAGCCTCATACCCGAACGCACCGAGGCAAACAATTACCGACACCCGGTCGAGTAGCTCGAGCTCACGAACCAGAAATGCCCGACATGCGTCACGCTCGTCCGGCAACGGTTGGTTGCCCGGCGGCGCGCACTTCACCGCCGCGGTCACCCACGCTCCCGAGAGCGCCAATCCGTCGTCGATCGCGACCGACTCTGGTTGATTGGCCAGGCCGGCGCGATGCATCGCCCGGAAGAGCCAGTCGCCCGATCGGTCGCCGGTAAACACCCGCCCCGTTCGATTCGCCCCATGCGCGGCCGGGGCGAGACCCAACACCAGGATCCGGGCAGCGGGATCACCAAACCCCGGAACCCCGCGGCCCCAATAGTCCCAGTCCCGGTACGCAGCACGCTTATCGCGGGCGACTTGCTCGCGCCATTCCACCAGGCGGTGACACGCTCGGCATTCGGCGACCTCGTTGTGCAACGCGACCAGTGACCGGCGACGCACGGAATCGGTGAGGTGAACAGCAGATTCCATCTCCCCCCACAGTAGGTTGAGCACCCTCGATGCCCACGAAACCACGTCCTTCCTCCCGTCCATCGACCCTCGTGCTGCTGGTGCGCCACGGCCAGACGGCCACGACCGGCACGATCCTTCCCGGCCGCGCCGCTGGCCTGCATTTGGCCGAGACAGGCCATGCCCAGGCCGCCCGCGCCGCCGAGCGCCTCGCGGAACTGAAGCAGATCGACGCGGTGTACGCGTCTCCCCTCGAACGAGCCCGCGAAACCGCCGCCCCAATCGGCAAGGCCCGCGGGCTGAAGGTGCAGATCGACAAAGGCCTGCTTGAGTGTGATTTCGGTGACTGGACCGGGCAGGAACTCAAGACCCTGATGAAGCTGCCCGAATGGTCGCAGGTGCAGCGGTATCCCAGCGGATTCCGGTTTCCCAACGGCGAGAGCTTCCCGGAGATGCAGTTGCGCATGGTCGGGACCCTCGAACGGCTCCGCGCCAACCATCCCGGCGGGGTCGTGGTCGCCGTTTCGCACGCCGACACGATCAAGGCCGCCGTCGCCCATGCGCTGGGCACCCATCTCGATCTCTTTCAACGCATCGTGATCTCCACCTGCTCGATCACTGCGATCGCCTATGGAGACAGTGGACCAACCGTCCTGACGGTCAATTCGACCGGGGGTTCGCTGACCGAACTCCGTCCGTCGTAAGCGGAGCAGCGATGAAGTCCTGGGAGTTCGACGAGGTCGATGCGTTCACCACCGGCACGATTGGCCGGCCGGGCCAGCGGGTCTTCTTCCTCCAAGCCCGCGCCGGGGGTGAGGTCGCCAGCCTCAAATGCGAGAAGCAGCAGGTCTCGGCACTCGCCGAGTACGTCGGCAAGTTGCTCCACGACCTCCCATCGCCGACGAACCGACCGATGCCCGCATCGATGGAGTTGCGCGGCCCGATCGAGGTTGGATTCGTGGTCGGCCCGATGGGTCTCGTCTTCGATGCCGAACTCGACATGTTCGTGCTGATGATCGAAGAGGCCGTTCCGCTCGATGAGGACGGCGAACCAGATCTTGCTGCGCTCACCGACCAGGGCCGAGTGCGCATGCGCCTGAGTCGAGGTCAGGCTGTTGCATTCTGTGAGCGAGCCGCCGAGATCGTCGCGGCCGGGCGACCCAATTGCATGTTCTGCGGGATGCCGATCAATCCCGACGGTCACCCATGTCCTCGGATGAACTGACCCAGCCGGCGGGCGACCATGTCGACCCGCTGACCATTCTGGGGCGCGGCACCATCGAGATCATCGGCCGTATGCCGTGGAGTTCGAACGCGACGTTCCTGGTCAGCGTTATCGATGGCGACGATATGGCTCGGGCGATCTACAAGCCGTCGCGTGGTGAACGGCCGCTGTGGGACTTCCCATCGGGATTGTTCAAGCGCGAGGTCGGGGCGTACGTGCTGTCGGCTGTCACGGGGCTCAACGTGATCCCGCCCACCGTGCTGCGCAGCGATGGCCCGCTTGGCGAAGGCTCCCTGCAGTGGTTCGTGGAGGCCGACTTCGCCCAGCACTACTTCACTCTCTATGAACAGCGCGAAGACCTCCACGACCAAATGCGGGCAATGGCGGTGTTCGACATCGTCGCCAACAACACCGACCGCAAGTCGGGCCACTGCCTGGTCGGCCCGGACGGCCGCCTGTGGGGCATCGACAACGGACTTTGTTTCGCCGCCGAATTCAAGTTGCGCACGGTGATCTGGGAATTCGGCGGCGAGCCGATCGCCACCGAGTTGCTCGACGCCATCCGCCCATTGCGCGACGATCTGCCGGTGGCGTTGGCCGCGTTGCTCGACGCCGACGAGATCGACGCGCTCCAAGAACGCGTCGACGATCTGGTCACGCAGGGCACGTTCCCCATCGATGCCTCCGGACGCCGCTACCCCTGGCCCTTGGTATGACCGGCCCCGAGGACCGTGCGTACGATGTACCCGACGATGATCGACCAAAGGACGACGAGACTCTCGACCTGCTGATCACGCGTGCCGATCTCGACGGGCTCATCCGACTGATCGATGAACGCTGCTCGGCTCGAAACTGGGGCGGGCTGGAGCGACTTGCGTCCCGAGCGCGCTGGGCGATCGGGACCGGACGCCAACTGTGGCCCGCGGCGACCCTCGCCGAGTACCGGTTGGCATTGGAAGCGCCGGCCGTTTGGGCGGCCTCGGTCATCCACGACGAGGGCGGCAACTTCTCGATCGGCCCGCTCACCGAGGTCATTGCCCAACATCACACCTGGTCAGAGATAGCCGGCCATCTCGATCGATCCGTGGCCGCTGGCATCGTTGCCCACGAGCGGGTGCTACGCGGGGAAGATCTGACAGCCGAGGCCGACGACATCATCGACCCGCTGGCGTTGCCGCTGATCATCGAACCGTGGGAGCCGGCCTATGCGCTGCCCCGGTACCGCTCCAACGGTTTCGAAGCCGACCCGCCCCCCTCACCGACACCCGACCGGTTCACCCCGCTCGGATCGTCTGGCGGCACCGTGATCACCGACTCGGCGGTTGAGCTCGCCGTGCGCCAACTACTCGAACCGTGGACCGCCTCATCAAATGGCCGGGCCGAGGTCTGTGCAGTCGAGGGCAACGCCCACGACGCCGTTGCCTCCCTTGGCGTCCCGGCCGAACGTGCCCGCCTCGCCCACCTGACCGCCGCTGAAGCGCTGGGGTGGTTGGCATGGGCCGGAGCCTCGGGCGGTGCCCACGGCCGACGGCGCGGCGGGGCAACCGGTCGCTTTGGTGCCTGGTGGACCGCAGCGGCCTTTGGTGACGCGCTCGATGACTGGCCGCTGCCCGGTGGCGAACTCGCCGAGATCGTCCATGACCTCGAATGGTTCTGGTGGGATGCCAGCGAACCGGTCGCGGGTTGGCAGCTTCGACTCGCAGTCCACGACCCCCTCGATGGCCTCGGCTGGGCGATCAACGCCCACGATGCGATGATCGACTGATGCACCTCGAATCGGTGGCGATCATCGTCGACGACTACGACCGGGCCATCGAGTTCTTCGTCGACATCCTTGGGTTCGAACTCGTCGACGACTCGCCGGCGCTGACCAACGATGGGAGACCGAAGCGTTGGGTCGTCGTGCGCCCACCGAATGCTCAAACTGGGATTCTGCTCGCTCGCGCCGAGGGCCCCGAGCAGGGTGCCGTCGTGGGCCACCAGTTCGCCGGCCGAGTCGGTTTCTTCCTGCGTGTCGATGACTTCGATGCCACCTACTCGCGCATGGTCGCCCACCGGGTGGAGTTCGTCGCTCCGGCGCGTACCGAGTCGTATGGCCGGGTCGCAGTGTTCCGAGACATCGCCGGGAACCGCTGGGACCTGCTCGGCTCGGCCTGACGGCCACCGATTGACCGTGGGTCAGCTTCCGAGCACTCGTCGCAGGTAGTCGTTTGTGAAGGTTCGGTTCGGATCGAGTCGGTCACGCACGGCGGCAAATCGGTCCCATTCGGGGTAGCGCGCCGCAAGCGTGGATTCGCCTTGAAAGTGCAACTTGCCCCAATGCGGTCGCCCGGCGTAGTCGTGCATGATCTCCTCGACCGCCCGGAAGAACGGCTCGTACTCCATCTTTTGAAAGATGTGTACCGCGATGTAGGCACTCTCGCGGCCCGACGCCGTCGAGAGCAGAATGTCGTCGGGTGCGGTAAACCGCACTTCGACTGGGAAATTCAACATGAAACCTCGGTCACGAACCATCTTGCGTACCCGGCCAAGTGCCTCGGCGCATGCCTCCCGGGGAATGGCGTATTCCATCTCGTAGAACTTGACCAGCCGCGGCGAGGCGAACACCTTGTAACTGGGTTCGATGTGGGTCGAACCACCGGTAGCGGGGAGCGCCTTGGCCAATCGGGGAATGGCCGAAGGCCGCATCCGGCCGAGGCGACACGCCACGCCGAAGGCGTAGTTTTCGAGCAGGACCTTGTCGCGCCAGCGGGCGAAGCGAGTCATCGGGTCGATGGGTTCGGCGGTGCGGTTGTTTCGTTTGGTCAGTGCCCAGCCGGTGTGGGGCACCCAGAAAAACTCGAAGTGGTCGTTGGCCTCCACGTGGGCCTCGATATCGGCGCACAGGGTGTCCACCCGTTCGGGCCCTTCGACGGTCCGCAGATTGAATGCCGCCACGACGTTGAGCGTCACCGTCGAAATTGCCCCCAAGGCCCCCAACCCCACCCGGGCGGCCGCGAACACCTCGGACTCCATCGTCGGGGAACACTCGATGACCTCCCCGGTGCCCGCGATTATTCGCATCGCGGCGATCTGCCCAGCGATACCAGTGAGGGCCGAGCCTGTCCCGTGGGTACCCGTCGAGATCGCCCCCGAGATGGTTTGGTAGGCGATGTCGCCGAGATTGGCCAGTGCCAGGCCTCGGCGGTCGAGTTCATCGTTCAGCCGGTCCAGCGTGATGCCCGCCTGGACGGTCACCTGTCGACGTTCAACATCGACATCGAGCACCTGCTGATAGCGGTCGAGGGCGATGACCACCCCGTCGGTCACCGCGATCGATGTGAAACTGTGCCCACTTCCGACAACCTTGACGCGACCTCCACGCGTCGCTGCGCCACGCACGATCGCCGCCAAAGCCTCCTCGGTCGACGGGTGCTCGATCGACGTCGGACGCGAAGTTTGGTTGCCTGCCCAGTTGGTCCAAGTTGCGGCCATGTTGGTGATCGTAGGGAGACAGCGCGAACCTGTACGCAGTGGGTCGTCATTTCGTTCGTCTGATGGTGGTTGCCGCTGGGCTCCTGATCGGCATCGTTGCTGGTCCGGCTGAACGCGCCCAGGCCGCCTGCTCGTGTGCCGCCAGCCCGGTCGCCCAGGGCATCGCCGAGCATCAGGTGGTCTTCACCGGCGAGTTGCTCACCATCATCCCCGGTGAGGTGCTCACCGGGCTGGACTTCAAGGTCGACGTGATCTATAAGGGCGAAGTCACCTTTCTGCAGTCGGTGGCCACGCTCACGAACCCCGACGACTGTGGTCTGGTCGACCCAGTCTTGGGAAAGTGGATGATCTTCGCCAACCAGTTCCCGGCCGAGACCGGACCGTTGATCGTCAGCGCCTGTAGCCCTTCGGCGCCCCTCGTCGCCGGGAACGACCTCGCCGCCGAACTCGTCAACGGCAGAGTACCTACCGACCGACCCGGACCCCCGCCGACATCCGAGCCCGTCGCGATTTCGATCAATGGGGAGCTTCCGCCCGATTGGCGCCCAGCCGCGGTGGCATCGAGCGTCGCATTGCTTGTTCTCGGCCTCGTCGCCCGCGCCCTTGCCGGACGTCGCCACCGAGTCGTCACCTGATCGCCATCGCTGCGCCTTGACCGGGCCGGCGACCGTCCATTCGTGTCATATCGGTCACGATCGCATCGGTACAGTCGTCGATCGTGACCATTCCCCCGATCGATACGCCACCGGCCAACGCTCGCCGCTTCGACGGATTTGCCGATCTCTACGACACCCACCGACCGTCCCCGCCCCCTGAACTTGGGCCGCTACTGACCCGGTACTGCGGCGTTGAATCGTCCTCGCGGCCCGATGTTGTCGATCTGGGGAGCGGCAGCGGACTCTCGACAAGGTGGGCTGCCTCATGGGCCCGGCACGTCATCGGTGTCGAGCCCGGCCATGACATGCGAACGGTCGCAACCAGCCGTCGATTGCCGAACATCGAATACGTCGCCGGCACGGCCGACTCAACCGGCCTGCCCCCCAACTCGGCCGACATCGTGCTCGTTGTACAGGCAATGCACTGGATGGAACCCACGGCAACCCATTCGGAAATCGCTCGGTTGTTGCGCCCAGGAGGCGCGCTGGCCATCATCGACGCCGACTGGCCTCCGGTGACCGGCCTCGTGGCCGCCGAGGTCGCCTGGCGCGACGTCTCACGCCGGATCCGCGAACTCGAAAATCGCGCCCACTCGTCGGCCGACCTCGCGGTACTCCGACGACCCGTCGGCGAGGCCCCGAGCATTGGCGAAGATCACCACGATCCGCACAAGGACCGCCTGATGCCAGCTGGAGCGTCGTCATGGTCCAAGAGCGGCCATCTCGAACGAATGACCGCTTCGGGCTGCTACGCCTACACGCGGGAACTCTGCTGGCACTCCGACCGCGTCGGCGGGGCAGAGGACTTCGTCGCCGTTCTGCGCAGTCAGGGGAGCTATCAGGGCCTCGTCGCACTCGGCCTCACCGACGACGACATCGGCGTCACCGCGTTCGAGCACGAGGTCCACGCCGCCTACGCCGCTGAGGCCGCGGCCAGCACTCCCCCACTGCTCGGATACACCTGGCGCATCCGTCTCGGCATCACGGCCTGAACACGACCGAGGGCCGGTCGCTCGATGCGACCGGCCCTCGGAGTGTTCGAAGCGAGGTACAGCCAGACGGCTCAGCGGGCCTGGAGGGCCTCGATGAGCTTGGGGAGCACTTTGTGGACGTCGCCGACAATGCCGAGGTCGGCGATGCCGAAGATCGGAGCTTCTTTGTCCTTGTTGATGGCGATGATGTGCTTGGAACCCTTCATACCGACCATGTGCTGCGTGGCGCCCGAGATGCCACAGGCGATGTAGACGTTTGGCTTGACGACCTTGCCGGTCTGGCCAACCTGGTACGAGTAGGGCACCCAGCCGGCATCGACGATGGCGCGGGACGCGCCGGGAGCGGCGTTGAGCAGCTTTGCCAGCTCGGCCACCATCTCGAACTTGTCGGCCTCGCCGAGACCACGACCACCCGACACCACCACGGCGGCGTCGTCCAGCGAGG